>CBQWHN010000093.1:0-4481 GCA_967728685.1 uncultured Nitrososphaera sp. | reverse complement strand
ACGATAAAGCCGTCCCTGTCGCCTGTTATACCATTTCCTTTTTTCATAGTGTAGGCGAACCTGGAATCGCGCGCGGCATTCTCAATTGAAGAATAGTGGAATTCGTGCCCCCGCATGCGCGCCCTACCAAAAATAGGCCCGTTGCATTCCGCTTCCGTGTAGTTCAAGGTGAGTCTACTTGTCATGAGTGTGTCGGCATCTACCAGACCTGACATTTTTCTTTTCTTTTTCTCGCCCTTGTAGCCCCTTATGGACCGGGTGAGGTACATTAGCCCACCGCATTCGCCGTAGACCGGCATGCCATCCTGCACCGCGCTTCTTATCGATTTTATCATCGATGCATTCTTTTCTAACTCGTCTGCGAGGACCTCGGGGAATCCTCCTCCAAGCACTATCCCATCAATACCATCAGGCAACTTCCGTTCGCGTACGGGGCTAAAAAACACTAGTTCTCCTCCACTTCCTCTCAACGCGTCAAGGTTGTCTGCATAGTAAAAATTGAATGACTCGTCCAAAGCCAAGGCGATTCTTGCTTTCCTTGCAATTCTCGTGAGCACAGGCGCGTCTTGAAGCTCGCTTGTGCCGCAAAGGTCCAGTATCCTGTCAATGTTAATCTGCTCCGAGACATACTTTGCTGCGGCAACTGTTGCCTTCCTCTTTATTTCCTGTAGTTCTAGCGCCGGGACGAGGCCCAAGTGACGCTCTTCCATCTTTATTTCGCTGTTGCGCAACACAATTCCTACAACTGGTACCTTGATCTTGTCGGCAAGTGCCTCGGTGACATAGCTGGCATGCCTTTCACCTGCAACATTATTCAGGACTATCCCGGCTATCCTCACGCTCTTATCAAAGTGCAGAAAGCCAAGGACTACAGCAGCTATTGACCGCCCGCTCTTGCCGGCGTCAACGACTAGCACTATAGGCGCGTCCAGAATCTTTGCCACATGGGCGGTGCTGGCAAAGTTGTCCTTGCCGGACATGCCGTCAAACAGCCCCATGACGCCTTCGATCACTGCAACGTCAGCATCTTGACATGCGGTGGCAAAGCAATCAAGCAAGCCCTGTCTTCCCATCATCCAGACGTCGAGGTTTCGAGACTGCGTCCTTGTTACAAAAGTGTGGTATGAAGAGTCGATAAAGTCAGGCCCGACCTTGAACGGCTGAACCTTCAGGCCTTTCTTGAGGAGGCCATGCATTATGGCCAAAGTAACGGTAGTCTTGCCAACCCCGCTTCTGACCCCTGCAACGACGATTCTTGGGATCTGCACCAGCAAAGGGTTGAGTGGGTTTTAATTTTAACCTTTTAGATTGATTTTTATCTTCACGCCCATTAACGCGTACCAGATGGCAGAAAGGGGCCTTGTCATACTATACACGGGGAAGGGGAAAGGTAAGACTACCGCAGCCCTTGGCATTGTGCTCCGAGCGGTAGGACACGGCTACAAGGTTTGCATGATCCAGTTCATCAAGGGCGAGTGGTACTATGGCGAGCTTACCAGCTCAAAGAGGCTCGAGCCAGAATTTGAGATGATAGCCGCCGGAAAAGGATTCGTGGGAATAATAGACGACGACCATTCAATTGGAGAGCATCAAGGCGCGGCAAAACAGGCAATCATGCTTGCAAAAGAGAAACTTGCGTCAGGCGCGTACGATGTCTTGATACTGGACGAAATAAACTATGCAGCAAAGCTCAATCTGATTTCGGAACAAGACATTTTGGATATCATTGCTGCAAAGCCGGAAAAGACGAGCCTTGTATTGACAGGCAATTATGCGCCGGAATCGGTGATCGCCGCAGCGGACTTGGTGACAGAGATGAAGGAGATCAAACACCCCTACCAGAAAGGAATAAAGGCTAAAAAGGGCATCGACTTTTAGCATTGTTTGCAGGATGAGCAACCTTAAAGTATGCCATTTGCACCGTGTAACGTAATACGCAAATGACCGCCACCGACGAGGTTCAGAGGCTTCCTGAGGATGGAGAAATTGTAATTGCTACCGTTAAGGAGGTCACTGGCCACGGTGCATACGTCACGCTGGACGAATATAACAACATGACAGGCTTTCTTCACATTTCAGAGATTGCGACCGGCTGGATCAGAAACGTCGAGCGCTACGTTAGGCCAAAGCAAAAGGCAGTCCTCAAGGTCATCAGGGTCAACAAGACAAGGGGTGAGGTCGACACTTCGCTCAAGCAAGTCTCCGGCGAGGAGCGCAAATCCAAGCTGATAGAGGTAAAAAAGAGTGAAAAGGCGACCGCGTTCATGGACTTTATCAAGTCAAAACTAAAGCTGGTAGACCCGCAGGTTGCAGAAATAGAAGAGAAGATTCTCCAGAAGTACGACTATGTTTATGATGCTTTTGAGGCAGTTGCAAGGAAAGGGCCGGATGCCATCCAGAACATCGACCTCGCACCAGAGATAAGAGAAGCGATAGAGGAAGAGAGCAATAAGATTCAGATCCCGCAAGTCGAGGTAAGGGGCATTATGGAGATATCGTCAAAAAAGCCGGACGGCATTGAAATCATAAAGAGCACGCTTGCTGGGGTCGAAAGCAGCAAAGGGGGTGCAACTACCATGGTGACTTACGTTGGTGCGCCCAGATACAGGATTGTGGTGAATGCAGAAAATTTCAAGGTTGCGGAAAAGTCAATGAACAATGCCGTCGAAAAGATACGGTCTGCAATCGAAAAGCAGCATGGAGCCTTTAGCTTTACGCGGGAAGAGTCGAAAAAGTCGCATCAGTCAGGTTAGGCCAAATGAAGCATCTCATACGCAAGTGCCCTAGCTGCAATATTTACACGCTTTTGCGCGAATGTCCAAAATGCAGAACTCTAACGTTGAATCCACATCCCCCAAAGTACTCGCCTGATGACAAGTACATAAGATATAGGATAGCTGACAGGTACACCGATTCCTGACAAGAATTATAAGTAAACTTGCAGGCATTGAAGGCAGATGCATTTTGCAATTGCTGGGGCAGGAGTTGCAGGGAGCTATCTGGGCAAGATGCTGCAAAAGCACGGTCATGACGTCGAGATTTTTGAGGCTTCAAAGATGGAGCACCACTGGCCAGTCTGCGCGTGGGGTGCGTCAAAATACATGCTTGAAAAGTTTTCAGAGCAAGCTGGGCTTGACTTTGCTCAGTATATTTTTCACGTTGGCCACAGGCTCAAAATGGAGCTTCCAAACGATAATGAAGAATACTTGGACCTAAAGGGCCTCGTTACTTACAACAAACACGGATGGGAAAATGACCTGCTAAAGGACGTAAAGGTTACGTACAACGCTAAGGTCATGCATGGGACATTCCCATTTGACGATTATGACTATGTCATCGACTGCACCGGCCTGCACCGGACTTTGTTGCCAAAATCACAACAAGACTTTTTGATACCGGCGTACGAATACCTGCTCGAAAACGTGAATGACGTCGACGAGTTTTACGTCATAGGCTACAAGGGGGCAAAGGGATATTTCTGGTATTTTCCACTTGGTAACGGCCGTGGCTACATGGGGGCAGGGGATGTCCAGAAAAAATACTATGGCGTGAATGAATTTTTCAGACAACACCCTGATGCAAAGGTTGTGAAGAAGATAGGCAGACCAATCAGGTTAGCCCCGCCAAAGCGAATGGAGCCGTTTTACGACGAAAACATGATTGGAGTGGGCGAGTCGATTGGGTGCGTCTTTCCGATGCTCGGTGAGGGAATAATCCCGTCCCTTATCTGCTGCGACATATTTCTCGATGTGCTTCGCAAGAGCAATGGTAAGTTCAATTTTAAGGAATACCGCAAGAAAGTGCTTGAAAAGTTTGACTATTACGATGACGTTTACAGGATAGTGAGGCTCAAGATGGACGGCAAGCTGAGTACAATAAGGCATCTAAACCTCATGATGAGCATGTATCGCCACAGGAAGAAGGAAGAAAAGCGCTTTGGATTTGAGATTAGCCTGGAGAAAATGACTCGGTTGGTAAACGCTCTATAGCAAGCGGGACAGTTGGGAAATAGATTTGAAGAAAAGTCCCCGTGAATCAAAGACTGAAATGACAGTGATGATGCTTCCATCGGACGCCAACCCAAAGGGGAACGTCTTCGGAGGTGTGCTACTAAAACACGTCGACCTTGTGGCAGGAATTGTAGCAAAGAGGCACGCAAGAAACACAAACTGTGTCACTGCGAGCGTTGATAGGGTGACGTTTCTAAAACCCGTGTACGTTGGCAATGCGCTTATCCTTTCGGCCAGGCTTAACTATGTCCACAAGTCATCTATGGAAGTGGAAGTGACAATCGAGGCAGAGAATCTCGACGATGGGACAAGGGTCCACACAGGAACGGCGTTTGTAACCGTGGTTGCGCTTGACAAGCACGGCAAGCCTACAGAGGTGCCGCGGCTCGTTTCCAAGACTGCAGACGACAACAAGCGCTTCAAGGAAGGTGCGTCTAGAATGCAATCGCGCCTTAAAGAAGCCGGCAAGAT
>CBQWHN010000092.1:0-4591 GCA_967728685.1 uncultured Nitrososphaera sp. | reverse complement strand
AAGATGGCAAGCCTGTGCCTGTCAGCCTCGAGATGCTGGGTGAGGCCAGGCGGCTCATGGACGGCTACAACAAGAAATATTCCGCAGACGAAAAGGTCGTAGCAGTGGTGCTTGGGCATGATGTGCGCGAGCTGTGCGAAGAACTGGTATTCTACGGCGCCGATGCGGTGATTTACGCCGACAGCCCAGAATTGCGCCATGCTAGGAACTTGGTTGACACCAAAGTGATAAGCCAAATAGCTAAGAACAAAGAGCTCGTAGCCAAATTTTCCGACGCTTCAGAATTTGTGAAGCCGCGCTACATGTTCTTTGCGGCAGACAACATTGGGAGGCAACTGTCGTCGACGGTTCTGGCGGAGCTCGAGTCTGGCCTTGCATCAGACATCAACAAGCTTGTCATCGAGGACTTGGAAATAAGACACGAACACAAGACAAAGGGTCAGGCCATGAAATATGAAAGAACACTTGAAATGTACAGGCCTGACTTTTCCGGCTTTCTCTGGACCACTATCTTATGCCTTGACAACCGCAACCCTGCGATAGAGCGTGAATACCATCCGCAGGCGTGCAGTATAATCCCAGGTGTGTTTGCGCCAATCGAGCGCGATAATGCAAGGCGCGGCACAGTGGTAGATTATGAGCCAAAATTTGACGAACGCGACCTCCGAGTAAAGATAATCGACAGAAGGATAGTGAAGAGCGCAGTCGACTTTGACAGCAAAAAAGGAATCGTAAGCTTTGGCAGGGGGATCAAGGACTCGCCGGAAGAAAACATAAAGTTGGTGGTCGAGCTTGCCAAAGAGCTTGAAGCAGAAGTGGGTGTCTCACTGCCAATATCGAAAAAGCCTTTCCAAGTGAGCGAGGGAACAAGCTCGACCTATATGATTCCTGATAGGGTAATCGGCACGAGCGGCCGCAAGGTGACGCCCATGCTCTACGTCGCAGCGGGCATCAGTGGAGCTATGCAGCACATCGCAGGTATGAAAGAGGCCGGCTTTGTAGTGGCCATAAACCCTGACGAGAACTCGCCGATAAAGGACGAGTGCGACATTTTTATCAAGGGAAGGATGGAAGACGTGATACCGCTTTTACTTGAAGAACTGAGAAAGCGCAAGCCTGCAATAGAGATGAGGAAATGATGGAAAACTATGACGTCGCAATAATCGGTGGTGGGTCTGCAGGTCTTGCCGCCCTAAAGCAGTTGTCAAACCTTGGTAAGCAGGCGATCTTGCTTGAAGCTGGCAAACAAGTCGGAACCAAGAACATTTCGGGCGGCATATTGTATTCAAAGAAGCCAAAGAACGGCCGGACATACAACGTCGAAGACGTCTACGGCCCGGAATTCATGAAGGACGCGCCAGTCGAGCGCAGGATAACGCAGTACATGCTGCATTCGACGTCAAGGAACAAGGTCTTTACAATGAACCTGACTGCAGCACATGAATATCAGGCGAATTTTGGATACTCTGTACTGCTCAACCGCCTTAATGCATGGTTTGCCCGTCATGCAGGCGAAAGCGCGGAGAATCAAGGCGGAGGCATTGTGTCGGGCGTGCACGTCCGATCGTTAAGCTGGCAGGGCGAGAAGACGGTGATCGAGACTGACGAGCTAGAGCCCTTTGAGGCAAAGGCGATAATCGCTGCCGACGGCGTCAACTCTGAAGTAGCCGAGATGACAGGCGCCCGGACAAAATTTACGCCTGAGCAACTGTACCAGGGAGTCAAGGTCGTAGTCAAGATGCCAGAGGAAATAATCGAACAGCGGTTCGGCATTGGGTCGGATGAAGGCGCCGCTCACCTGTTCGCAGGCGACGTCACGCTCAACCACATCGGGGGCGGCTTTCTATATACAAACCGCGATACGCTATCTGTAGGAGCCGTCTATCATTACGATTCACTGATGGGCCGGCCTGCAGAACCCTACACGCTTGTCAATGCGCTCCTGAAGAATCCGATGGTTGCAGAATATGTCAAGGACGAAGTTGCAATCAAGGAGGAGATCGACAGGAACCTTCCAAAAGAGGAGCAGCTAAGAATGCGGTTTGCGGTAAGCAAGCTGATAAAAACGTGGACCGAGCTTCGCGACGCGTGGCATTCGCCGGCAGCTAGGAAGAAGCTTGTCGAAAGCGGCAAGTACAAATCAGATGAAGAAATCAAGGCGAGGCTCGACTCAGTCCAGAACGATCTTGCAAGCAAGTACCGCACAAAGTTTGTCACCGACTATGTCGAGTTGGAATATGGAGCAAAGCTTGTGCCAGATGGCAAACGCTGCGCTATGAAAAAGCCATACTTCAAGAATATACTGTTTGTTGGCGACGCAGCCGGAAGAGGAGTCTTTGTCGGGCCTAGAATCGAGGGTCTTAACGTTGGGATCGATGACGCCGTGAGGGCGGCGAACGCGGTCGCAAGAGCGATCGACAGGAACAATTTTGGCCCGCAGTACATGGGCGAATACTATTCTCAGTCGATAGAAGAGAGCCCATACACGCGCGATATGAAAGAGATCGATAAGGATTACCTGAAGATCTTCCTCGACGCCGCAAGGGACGTGCCAAAGGACATTATCGGACAACGATACGGCATGGTGTTCCGGCTTATGTCAAGCAGCACACTGAGAGGACTGGCAGTGGGATTTGCCAACATACTGGGCTATGAAAAATTATTACCACTCATAGAGTCTGAAGATACGTATGTGCAAGTGCCGATAGAGCTTGCAGAAAAGTTGGGCCGGCCGGTCCAGGCGACGTACGAGCCAACTCTGCCAACGGTGGCGCAGCGCGTTGCAAGGCTGAAGTATGACGACGACAGGGCTTCGCACATCAAGGTGCTCAATTCGAAATCAGGGTTTATGAAAAAGATGGTAACGCTCTGCCCCACCAACTGCTACAGTATGGAAGGGGGCGAAGTGACAATCCAGCACGAGGCATGCATCGAGTGCGGCTCATGCGCCGAAGAAACCGAGTGGCGTCACCCGAGGGGAGAAAAGGGAGTAGTCTACCAATACGGCTAGTTCTTCCACTTGATGGAACAGCCTATTGAAGGGTCAAAATCCTTCTCCAGTCTTTCTCCCTTAAGCAGCTTGCGCACGTTGTTTTCCATTACTGGGACTGTCGGTCTTGCTTCGGGCTCGAGCGCATCGTTTATCCTGCCATGGAATGTCAACTTGCCATCAAAGAACAAGAACGGGTCCGGCGTGCATACCGCGCCATACGCCCGCGCAATGTCCTGGCTCTCGTCTATCAGGTAAGGAAAATTCAGACTGTAATCCTTTGCAAACATGACCATATTGCTAAAACCCTCGTCCTTGTAGTTCGGGTCGTTGCTGTTGACGCCTATGACCTGAAGCTCTGACGGCTTGAATTTGCTCTGAAGAGCAACGATGTCGCCAATCCTCGCCTTGACGTAAGGACAGTGGTTGCAAATGAATGCCACGAGCGTAGTCCTGCTCTTGTAATCGTGCAACGAATGCATCCTACCGTCCACGCCCTTCAATGTAAAATCAGGGGGCCTGCTGCCAGTTTTAAGTACCTGAGGTGAAGATGCGGTCTTGACCATGCCGTATCATACGATTTATAGATATTATATCTATTGCGAATAGTTGTAAAACAATTTGACGGTATTACCGCAGTGCAACGCGGGGACAGCGTGCTATGCAGGGTTCCTACTTTCTATTGAAAGCGTCAGGTGCATCCATATTGCAAAGAAAAAGATGTTATCTATGCTGGACACCAAGCAGTCGGTACAAAGCTAATCAATAATTACAAATAATATTGCATACAGCTAGAATACTGCACATGCAGGGCTCGATCGACGCCATTTTGCAGCTGCCGCAGCGCAAGCTAGTAGTCGCCCAATACGATGTCTACCTTGACGGCCAGGAAAAGAACGAAATTTTCATCCTTATGGTTGAAGAGTCAAGAGGCTCAGCGGGCGGAAGGGCTGCCGGCTCCGGCCACCGTCGCGTTGAAAGAATTTACGGGTTTATCTGCGATGGGGGTGCATGCACAAAATTCTTCGAGAGTGGAGATCAGGATAAGGTAGACCAATTTGATATCCCATACAGTGCGGTCGCGATGGACATCCGGCTCACAGACGGCCGGCCGTACGTGGTGCAGGGCATTGTGGACTCTGACCTCGTGGGTTCCTACCGCTCGGTAATAAGCAATCTAAAATAGGCTTACCAGCCAAGCTATACCAATGTCCGAGGACCACCAGCGGCTTGAGCAGACCGCCTCTGCAATAGAAGACCTGCTTTACATCGGAGCTATCAGGCTAGGCGATACCAAAGACAAGGCTCTGTTATCACCGCAGTTCTCGCTCGTAGTTTCAAACATGATGTCGAGCATGAAGATCAACGAGAATGCCGGAAACAACGACATTATGAAGCTGATGTATTATTCGCTCCTGATATACATGAACGAGCACCTGAAGATGCCCAAGTCGTTCGTCGTGGCGCTTGGAAGTGATTTGGAAAAAAACCGCGACAACATGGAAAGCGGCGAGCTCGTAACAACGTATGTTGCAGTCCTGACCGAGATATGGACCCATAACCACCTGCAGCCAGAAAAATAGCTCTGACGACACGCTTTTT
>CBQWHN010000091.1:0-4672 GCA_967728685.1 uncultured Nitrososphaera sp. | reverse complement strand
TTCAACATGATAGGGGGCAAGATACTGAGCGATGTGATGAAGGCGCTCAAGGCCGGTGAATATGGCATGCACGAAACGCATGATATTGGAAGCGGCTCGGTCGTGCTAGACACCAGCAAGAAATACGAGCCGGGAGACGACATCCGGCTTCTCAACGTTCCCAAGTCGTTGCTCAACACCGTTCAACGCATGTCAAAGGACGGAAGCGAACTGAAAGTGCCCTTGCAGATAAACGTCGAAGATTTTGAAGAGTACGAAACGATGCAGGATGTGCGTGTTGCAGTTGTCTACTGCATCGACCTTAGCTCAACTATGCGCTACTCGTCAATGTACGGCGACATGAGCAGGATAGAAGCCGCAAAGAGGGCGCTGTGGAGTCTGTATCTCTTGAACAGGAAATTCTTTCCCTCAGACTCGGTCTACATAGTGGGCTTTGGCGCTTTGGCATCCAAGGTTGCTCCAGACGACATTCCATATCTGAAGACGTTTGAGCCGGGATCTGACTTTCTCCACTACACCAACTACCAGGCGGCGTTCAGGCTGGCAAGCAAGATGTTGCAGAAAAACGGCGCATTGAACAAGCGTATAGTTCTTGTCACAGACGGCCACCCAAGCGCCTGCTTTATAGACGACAAGAGCGAGCAGGACAAGATACTCTCACAGAGGCCATATTCGCATTTCTACACGCCAGACAGGCAGACGCTTGACACGATGAAGCATGAAAACAGCATGAGCCTCGATATCGCGTCAGGCGAGCTCGTTTACCTTTGCTACCGCTATAGGCAGGTCGACCAGTACATTGGAGAGCGCACAATTGTGGAAGCAAAAAAAGTACACTCGCTCAATATCGACATTGACACGATAATGATAAGTGAAGAGGATTCATTGCTTGGTTATGTCAACGAAATGGAAAAGTACGTGAAGGGGCGGTCATACTACATCAATCCTGCCGACATCGACAAGGTGCTGCTTACTGATTACCTTAACAACAAGAAGCAAAAGACGATACGAGCGCACTCCCAGTGGTAGAAAAACATGGAGAAGCTTAATATACAGACGAGAAAGTTGTTTTGCATAAGCACAGCATGCTGATTATCTTTGATGTGGAGGGCGTTCTTCTCAATGCAGAGTACCTTCCGGTTTTGGCGCAGGTGATGGGCCCGAAAAAAGAGAAAGAGATCTGGGACATCACGAACGCCGGCATCAGGGGCGAGATCAACTGGGAAGAAGGGCTCAGGCGACGTGTACAGGCATTGCGCGGCATCAGCTATGAAGATGCGAAAAAGATAGGCGAAAGCCTGCCGCTAATGCCGGGCGCACAAGAGCTTTGCTCTTCACTGAAAAAGGCGGGGTGGAAAATGATAGCGGTGTCCGGTGGCTTTACGATAATTACTAGCAGGCTGAAAGACGAGCTTGGAATTGACAAGATTTTCTCAAACGAGCTGGTGTTCAAGGACGGCAAACTCGACAACGTTGTGATGCATGTTACATCTGACAAAGCGGCAGCGGTAAGGGACACGATAAAGGAGTGGGGAATCAGGAAGGAAGACATTGTGGTTGTCGTGGATGGGGCCAACGACCTGAAGCTGTTTGCGCTAGCCGGATTTACAGTGGGGTTCTGCCCTGTAGACGTGGTAAGAGAGAAAGCGAACGAAACTATCGACAAGCGCGATCTTGCCCTCCTTTTGCACTTGTTAAAAAAAAATTTTGGTAAAGCCGTCCTAATAAATGCTGAAGCAAGAGGCAGTAACCGACCCGTTTTTTAACTTCCTTCATCAATAACTGGCGTTGATCCAGATAATCCCGGTCAGAATTTCTGCCGGCATCAGGCCGCACGACGAGCTCGACGTGATTATCCTTGAAGCGGCAGGGCAGGAAATCCAGAACGGGGATGTGCTCGTTGTTGCCCACAAAATCGTGTCAAAGGCAGAAGGGCGGATTGTCGGCCTTGATAATGTAAGGCCATCAAGCAAGGCGGCCAAGATGGCAAAGGTGCACGGCAAGGACCCGCGGATTATGGAGCTGATACTGAGAGAATCTGTACAAATCCTGCGGGAGAAAGATGGCATTATCGTGTCAGAAACAAGGCATGGCCTTGTGTGCGCGAACGCCGGCATCGACCAGAGCAATGTTGAAGGAGACGCGGCAGTGCTCTTGCCACTCGATCCTGATAAATCTGCAAGCAGGCTCAAGGACGCAGTGAAGAAAATTGCCCGGAAAGAGATCGCAGTCGTCATTACAGACACGTTTGGCCGGCCGTTCCGAAATGGCCAGACGAATGTCGCGATAGGCGTAGCAGGGTTGAGCCCGATCAAGAGCTACATCGGATCGCGGGACATGTACGGCAGGAAGCTGAAGGTGACCGAAATCGCGGTGGCAGACGAGATAGCATCGGCGGCCGAGCTTGTAATGGGCAAGGCTCAAGGGGTGCCGATCGCAATAATACGCGGGTTCAAATTTGAAAAAGCGGCAAGAACGTCTGCCAAGTCGTTGCAGAGATCAAGAGATCAAGACCTTTTCAGGTAGCAACTGTAACATTTAATATTGCGATTCCACAATTTTACGCCGTTCATTAGCATATGAGTGCCTCTCCTACCAAGGCGATTGACGTAAGGGGGCTTTACTGCCCAGAGCCGGTATTCCGAACGAAAATGGAGATTGAGCGGCTTAAGATAGGCGACACTCTTAAGGTGCTTGCGGACGACCCCGAGTCTGAGGAGGACATTTCAAGGTGGGTCAACCGTAACGGGCACCAGCTCTTGTCGCTGAACAAGTCCGATAAGGACCTTGAATTCGTGATAAAGAAGGCGAAATAAGATGACAGTAGTTGCAAAACCAAATGTAGTTGAACGGATAGGACAGACGCCGCTATTGGAATTGAAATCATTTTCGACAAAGAATGTAAAGTTCTTCGCCAAATTAGAATGGTATAACCCCTTTGGGTCTGTCAAGGATAGGGCTGCATACTGGATGCTAAAGGACGCTGAAAAGCGCGGCATCCTCAAGAAGGACAAGAGCATCATTATCGAGCCGACATCAGGCAACACCGGCATTGCATTAGCAGGCATTGCGTCGGCGCTTGGCTACAAGGTGGAAATCGTAATCCCAGAAAAGGTGAGCGAGGAAACAAAAGACATCTTGCGCCACCTAGGGGCGACGCTCCACGAAACGTCCGACGATCTGTGCCCGCGTGTAGGCGCCGGGACTGACCAGAGCATCGCGCTGGCAAAGGCTATTTCAAAGCCAAGGCCCGATATCTATTACATGCCGAACCAGTATGAGAACGAAGCTAATTTCCTCGCTCACTATGAGAGCACAGGGCCCGAGATCTGGAAAGAGACAAACGGCACGGTAACTCATTTCATCACTGGCTGCGGAACCGGCGGCACGATAACCGGCACCGCGACATTTCTGAAGGAAAAAAACAAGAACGTCCACGTCATTGCTGTGCAGGCGCAAAAGAACCACCTGCTGCAGGGTCTGCGCAACTTTGAAGAGTCATCGATGCCGGACCTCTTCAAGCGTCACGAAAAAGTCGTCGACGAATGGATGACTGCCACTAACAAGGATTCGTTTGACGCTGTTAGGCAAATTGTGGAAACTGAGGGCATGCTGGTCGGACCGTCATCAGGTTCTGTCATAACATCGATGTTAAAGGCGGCGCAGAACCTTGACCGTGGAGTCATTGTCGGCATCTTTGCAGACGACGGGAGGAAGTTCAAGAGCCTCTATGTGAAGGAAAACGTCATGAACGAACAGGAATACGACTGGGCTCTCAAGAACGCCAAGCACTTGCCAAAGCTGGCATATAGCATGAATTAATTCGTCTTGCGCTTTCTATCAGAAAGCCATCTCTCAACATCGATTGCCGCCATGCAGCCAAAGCCAGCAGCGGTCACTGCCTGTCTGTACCTGTGGTCGTGAACGTCGCCGGCTGCGAACACTCCTTCAACGCTCGTCTTCGTGTGGCCCTTTAACAAGATGTAGCCCTTGTCGTCAAGCTCTAATTGTCCCTTGAAAATCGCAGTGTTGGGCTCGTGGCCTATTGCCACGAATAGGCCTCCGGCGTTGAGCGTCTTTTCCTTGCCGTTGATGATGTTCTTGACAAGGACGGTTGCGACTTTCTTGTCGCCCTTGATGTCAGAAACGACATTGTTCCAGAGAAACTCTATCTTCGGGTTCTCTAGCGCTTTCTCCTGGAGAATCTTGCTTGCGCGCATTATCTCACGCCGGTGCACCACCTTGACCGACTTGCCAAACTTTGTAAGAAACGTCGCCTCTTCAAGCGCTGTGTCGCCCCCACCTACAACGACAATGTCCTCGCCTTTGAAGAACGGGCCGTCACACGTTGCGCAGTATGATACGCCCCTGCCGCTGAATTGCTGTTCCGCAGAGATGCCGAGCTTGCGCGGCGAAGCGCCTGTGCAAATAATGGCGGCTTCAGCGGTGTAGGTTTCGGAATGCGTTTTTATCGAAAGCGGCCTTTTCTTAAAGTCAACGCTAAGGACCTCGTCGTCGACAACTGCTGCGCCAAACCTCTCCGCCTGCTGGCGCATGTTCATCATGAGCTCGGGCCCGAATATGCCGTTTGGGAACCCGGGATAGTTTTCAACTTCGCTTGTGGTCATGAGCTGGCCCCCGGGCAGCGTTCCCGAGATAATTAGTGTGGACA
>CBQWHN010000090.1:0-4681 GCA_967728685.1 uncultured Nitrososphaera sp. | reverse complement strand
AGAACGTCGCAGTTCTTGTCAAAGCCGGCTGCAAGACCAATTGGACCATTCAATTTGTAATTGCCAATTTCAATTGCCAATTGGTCACCAGGATCAAAATAGGATGAGTTCTTCCTGAACCTGTCCGTCATCTTGAGCAAGCGTTCTTTTGCCTTTTCGTGTACCACTTCCGCCTGAGCAAGCTCGTCCGTGGCTTTGTGGCGGGAATAGAGATATTTGCGGTAAAGCCTAAACAGAGAGGGATCTAGACTCGCCTTAAAGGTATCTACAAGTTCCACTTTCTCTCAGGCCTGCCTTTCTCAACTTCTGAATCTTCATATATATGGCTAGTGCTGGCTGTCCTTGACGAATTGCCAGAGGCTTGCAAGGTTTTGTCAATGCGGTAGCTGTCTGAAATTTCGTACCTGACAGAAAATGAGCGAGAAACAATCCGTACTAGTTCACGCATGAGTGACATCTAGGCAACATTGGCAGACTTGGTCCTGTATGCAACCCCCATGTAAAGCAGGATCAAGTTAAATGCAAACGCAGTAGCGTTTGCCCCAATTATCACAAGGTCACCCTTGAAAATACCGTAGATAATCCAGAGCACGCTGCCTGTCGCAAACATGCTCATCAGATAGCGCGAGACGTCCCCCATGCTCTTGGTCCTGTATGCCCTGACTATCTGAGGCAAAAAGCTAAAGGTAGTAAGGCCTGCCGCCGCCACACCTATCATCGATATCAACAAGTCTGAAAATGCCACCTCTCCAAGCAGCGCGAAAACCATTACTATTTTGGCATTTCTGGAATTGATATTAAAAGTCTGTTGTGCTCTATAATTTGACAGAGTTATATAATCATGCAAGTATACGAGCTAGCATGACCCAGCTGAAAGACTTGGTAGATGGCAGCGTAGTCGGATCTGGCTCGGATTTTATAGTTATACAAAAGGGGAAAAAGCGGCTTTTGCTTGAATCCTCCAGCTTTAGGATAAAGGAGCTCAAGAATGCAACGACGCCGTACGGCTCTCAAATAGACTAGCTGGCTTAAGTTTTTAGTACCGAGTCAAAAAAAATACAGTAAAAAGTTAAATGGAGTTAGCGAAATAGTCTCAACATCATTGAAGCAAAAGGCTACTGTTGAGGTTGCAGCTGCGCAGTCCAGGACAACAACAAAAGGAAAGGTCAGATATGACAAAAAAGCCGAATCAGAGTTCTTTGTAGACAACTCGGCGCTGGCAGGCTTTACCACCGAGCGCATTTTGTACATGGCGATGAGGGAGCTTATTGAAAATTCGCTGGACTCCTGCGAAACCGAGCATATATTGCCTAGGCTGTCGCTTTCGCTAAAGGTGCTCGACTCCGCAAACGACCTATGGACTATAACCTGCGAAGACAACGGCATCGGAGTGCCGTCCGAGAAAGTGCCAGTCGCGGTCTGCTCGTTCCTGACATCGGGCAAGTACGTCGAAAAGCAGCAGCGAGGTCTGTTTGGCGTGGGCCTCAAAATGATAGCCGCTTTTTCAACAAAAGACACTATTCATCCTCTCAAAGTCTGGTCAAAATCTCTTGATGAAGGATCTGAGCAATATTTTGAACTGCGAACCGACATCAGCACAAACAAGCCGATTGTTCTTGCCAAAAAGACAGTCAAGGACGAAGAGAGCAAGATCAACGGCGACTCCGGCTTCAGGGTTGAAGCAGTGCTCCATGCCAAACTTTCTCCAATTACAAGGAACAACATGAAGAGCAAGATCAACGAGTACATCAGCCAGACAAGTGTCGTTAATCCTTACGCCATTATCGAGTATGAAACTGACGAAGGCAAAGTCACATTCGATCGAAGAACCGAGGTGATGCCGCAGCCTGCAAAGGAAGTGCTTCCGCACCCGGCAGACATGGATCTCCAGACACTAAAGAAGGCAATAATGAATTATATGAACAACAAGACCACTCTACAGGGAGTGCTTTCAGCTTCGTTCCAAAAGATGTCAAGCGAAAAGGCAAAAGATATCATTTCCAAGGCAGGCGTGGCAAACAAGCCTGCAGACAAGTACAGCGAAAATGAGCTTATCGAGATAGTCAAAATCTGTAAGCATACGCCCTTTCAACAGGCAAACACAGATCACCTGAGTCCAATAGGCGAGGAGATACTGACCACCGGCATGACCTCTGAATATACTATAATCACCACAAAGGAAATCGTCCCAGCCGCAGAAGGTACTAGTGCTCCTGAAGTCCAGAGACCGCAAATTACAGTCAAGATATTAAAGCCGTCGCTGACTGCTTATGCTTCACGCACATGCGTCATTAACAACCGTCCTACAATTGTAGAATGTGGCATTGCATACGGCGGCGACATCCCCTCGTTCAAGCTATACAGATTTGCAAACAAGATCCCGCTACTGTACGACGAAGGGTCTGACGTGGCAAGAGAAGTGGTCTCTGAGGTAGAGATAAACAAGATGGGCATCACGAAAAAGGAGGCCAAAGAGCAGTTTGCAAACCGCGAGGTGAAATCTGACAGGGCAGTCGAGCTCTTGCCGCTCCACGCATTTTTCCATATTTGCTCGACAAAGATACCGTACAAGACGGCTGGCAAGGAAAGTATCGCATCAGAAGGCGAGCTGAAAAAGTACATGAAATACTGCCTGTCAGAGCTGTATCGAAAGGTGAGCGCGCAGATCAGGAAAGAGCTGCGAATGAAAGAGGCCGCGAGCAGACTAAACCTCTACAAGTATTACATTCCTCTAGTTGTAAGTGCGATTTCTGAATCGATCAAGGTTGACTCGGCCAAGCTTGAACAGGCATTCACAGAGCTTGCAGAAAGACATGTCAAGGTTGAACAGCTTGCAAATACTCCTGCGAGTGAAAAGGAAGACAGGATCACCAGCGAGCGCCTTGAACAAGAGGTAGAAGAGGCAGTAGAGATCGAGGGCGAAGTGATCAAGCCAGACAGGGAGCAGATCGCAATTAACGCAGCTAGGAAAAAGGGTAAGCTCTCAAAGCCGAAGAGCAAGAAAGAAAAGATGCCGGAAATGATGCTGAAAGACGAAAAGCAGGTAACTCTAGATAAAGTAATGGAAGAAGACAGGCCATCAAAAGGGAGGAAGAAAGTGATTGCCGGCAACTGATAAGCGCCACCAAGAAGTCATGAAAAAGATCAAACTGATAATGAAGGATGTTAGTGCGGACCTGATGGTGCAAAAGACGATGCCAGTGCTTAACATTCCAAAAGTGGGCTATGACAACACAGTGTGGTCGAATGAAAAGAGGATGCTCACAATTGGCGACAAGATAGTCGGCATTAGCCCGGACAGCACCAAGAAAATTCCCACCTTTACTCAGTATCTCGTGATGGCAAACGCTGTCCGCAAGCTGCTCGATGAAGAAATGGAGAGCACGATTAGAGGTATGTATTACGCCACTCTGAGCACGGTGGGAGACGAGAAGAACAAGCAAAAGTTCTGGACAGGACAGGAAGACTCTGACGACGCCATCAAGGCGATTGAGCTGTTGACAGGAGTTCCGAGAGAAGAGTTCTCCGTCACCTCGAAGCCAAAGGGCATGATCTCCGGACCAATAACTCTCAGAGTCGGGGGCGATGTCATTGATTGCAACTTGGGCAGCAGGGCAACTTCGCAGCTGATACCAACTAACGTACGCGACGTAGAGATAATAAAAGTCAAGGCGGATTTTGTTATGGTCGTGGAGAAAGACACAGTGCTCAACAACATCCGCAAGTCCGGGTTCATTCAGAAATATAACGCGATCCTGATGACTGGTTCTGGCGAGCCTGACAGGGCTACCAGAATGATGGTCAAGGCACTCAACGAAGAGTGGAAAAAGCCGGTGGTTGTGTTTGCAGACGCCGACCCGTGGGGGCTCGGCATAGCTCTCCGCTACAAGATCGGTAGTGAATCTCTTAGCTACGACAGCGACAGGCTAGTTACGCCTGATGCCAAGGTGCTCGGCATGATGTTCTCTGACATTGATGAATACAACATACCAGAGGTTGCAAGGCTTGCCGCCACAGATGATGATCTTAACCGCGCAAACGACATGAAGAAAAAGCCTTGGTTCCAGGACAAAAAATGGCAGAAGGAGCTTGACCTGTTCCTGAAGAAAAAGGAAAAGTGTGAGCTGGACGCGTTCTTTAAGCATGGCTTCAAATACCTAGCAGAAGTCTACTTGCCTCGCAAGCTGCGCGAAGCAGCCGTAATTTAACCATTCAGCCAGAGTTTCTGTCAGCTCGCCTGTTGGCAATGGCCTATCCATTTCTCCGCGGTACTTGAATACGTCTGGATAGTCCATTCCAAGAATGACGTTTCTCCCAACGGCGATTATCTTTGACTTGGGAACGTGAAACCTCCAGTTGTAGTGAGCCCAAATGACGATCTTGTCGTCAGTCTGCTTCATCATGTGGCCGACGTGTGGAGAATCTAACGCGTCTGCGCCTTTATTGAAATAGCGTAACACCATGATGCAAATTCGGTTTTATCTTATTAAGATGGTCCCTGTACTGTTGGCGTCAATTTTCTAGTCAATATATCCACAAGGTGTACTTGGCGCCAAACTTTGACTTTATCGCTTTCGCCACTTGTTTTGCGGATTCAAGGTACTGGAATTCGCTGCCAGACTGTACGATGAAAACGCCGGAAGCGTTTCTGTTGACAAACATTTTGTCAGCCCCATTCTCT
>CBQWHN010000089.1:0-4702 GCA_967728685.1 uncultured Nitrososphaera sp. | reverse complement strand
GGCATGGGCAAGAGCAACCTTGTGTCGCTCTTGGCCAAAGAGATCGCGAGGATAAGCGGCACAATGGTGGTTTTTGACTATCATGACGATTATTCAACTTTGAACATGGGAAGCAATAACAGCAACATGATGAACGCAAGGATAAACCCGCGGCTCCTTTCTGCAGATAAGCTTGCGGAAGTTATCGAGATCCAGGAAAATGCATCGAACCAGATGCACGTGCTTCGGGTAGCGTTCACGGAGGAGGTAAAGCAGCGCAAGGGCGACGACTTTTGGGACGCTCTCATCAATGCCTCGGCTGCAGTTGGAACCGACAAGTCGTATCGCGAAGCGGCTGCTAAGGTAGTAGACAAGATAGACGATGCAAGGCGCAAGTTCTACAACATACTAGACGCGGGAATGGCTGACCCTTTGGCGCTTCTCAAGAACGGAAGGATTAACGTCATCAATCTGGTAGAGCTGACGGAAAGGCAGGCCAATATCGCGGTGTCGTTCTACCTCGAAGAATTGTTAAATGATAGAAAAAAGGCAACAAGGCAAAATAAAGGCCCAGGCAAGTCGCAGCCACGCTTCCCTGCCCCTGTGCTGGTTGTGATCGAAGAAGCCCATGTCTTTATACCAAAAGATGACGACACAGACACGAAATATTTTGCCTCTAAGGTTGCTCGCGAAGGAAGAAAATTTGGGCTTGGGCTCGTCATAGTGTCGCAGCGGCCGCGTGGCATTGATGCCAACATATTGAGCCAGATGGGTTCACTTGCGGTAATGCGCATGATCCAGCAGGACGACCAAGCGCACGTTTCGGCGGCAAGCGAAGCGCTCAGTAGGGATCTCATAGATCAATTGACGTCGCTCAACCCTGGCGAAGCGATATTTGCCGGCCAGTGGGTTAACTTGCCGACATTTGTCAAGATAGACGAAGTCAAGGAACGGAAGATAGGCGTCGACCAGAAGGCGGTGGAGGCGTGGAACCAGCTGGCAGCTATGAAGCATGTAGTTAAAGAGTCATCAGAATCGTATGTTCCATCCGGGTACATACAGGACTAGCAGTTGAGGTTAGAGCAGGATGCTAATCTCACACATCTCTGACCTCCACCTCGGCCACGCACAATTCAACCTAGAAGAGCGAGAGGAGGACGTTTACCAGATCTTTCAAGAAGCCATTGACGTTTCGATAAAGGAGGGAGTCAGGCTGGTGATTCTTGCCGGAGACCTGTTCCACAATCCGCGGCCATGCGGCAAAGCAATAATCACACTTGGCAACGCTCTGAAAAAGCTGAAAGAGAAACAGATACCAGCAGCCTTTGTCCTTGGCGAACACGACATCAGCAGACTTCGCGACGTGCCATTTGCCCACATTTACAGCAATCTTGGACTTGCAAAAAAGCTCAGACACGACGAGCCTCTTGTTGTCGACAACTGCGCAGTCTTTGGCGCAGACAAGGAGCGGCGCAGCAACATAGATTCATTGATAGAAAAGATGCGCAACGCAGAACAGGTTGCAAAGCAACAATCGGCCAAGAAAGTGCTAGTGTTGCACCAAGGATTGTATGATTTCAACAAGTTTGCCGGTGAGCTCAACTCAACAGACCTGCCGTCCGGATTCAACTATTACGCGCTTGGTCACTACCATGACCACATCGAAAAAAGGTTCAGCCACCTTGGTGGGCCGCTTGCTTATCCAGGCTCTATAGACCTGACACCAAGCGAAGGGATCAAGGAAGTCGAAAAAGGCTTTATCATAGCAGACATGTCCGGCGAAGAGCCGTCTACCCAGTGGGTTCGTCTCCACCGGCGCAAGCAGTTCTGTGCCAAAATAAATTACACAGACATTACTAGTGAGGTAAGCAAGATAATCGAGCAGGCAAAGGGGTTTGAGAAAAAACCTGTTGCGAGAATAGAAGTGGCAGGAAGCGATATCGACTCCAAAGTGATAGCCGAAAACCTGAAGCGGCTCAATGATTATTGTCTGCACTACATCTGGCAGCCGCTTGAAGGTCATTTGGCCGCCACTGTGTATGATTCCAAGCCGGCAGATATTGACAGCGAGCTGTATCGATTATCGACAGAGGCGCTGGGGTCGGACGAGCTCGGAAAATTTGCAGTTGGAGAAATACTGCCGCTGGCAGCTGACAGGGACGCGAGTGCAGTTCTGGAAATAGTCTGGCACGCGTACAAGTCAAACAAGTTCGGGAGCGGCATGAAATGATCACGGACATAGAGCTAAAGGACTTTATCGCACATAAGGACACGAAGATAGAGTTTGGAAAAGGCATTACAATTTTTGTAGGCCATAACGGCTCTGGCAAGTCGTCGATAATCGACGCGGTTACGTTTGCGCTCTTTGGAAAGCACACAAGAAAGTCAAACAAGAATCTTGTGAGAAGGGGTGCAAATTCCGCGATGGTACAAATGCACTTTGCGCTCAATTCGAAAGAGTTCCAGGCGACAAGGGCACTCAACGGCTCCGGCCTCCAATCGTTTTCCCAATTTTCGATTGTTTCAGACGGCGGCAAGAAAATGAACAGGCCAATAGTGGGAGGCGAGCGCAAACAGTTTGGCGAGTCGATGAGCAGCGAAATAGCAAAGGTGCTCGGGCTCGACTATGAAAAATTACGGGTTGCTGCGGTTGTACAGCAAGGCGAGCTTGTTAGAATAGTTGAAGCCCAGCCAAAAGAATTCAAGGAACTGCTGAACGGGCTTATCGGGATAGACAAGCTCGATCTAGCCTATGAAACTATGCACGACGTGATCGTTGGCTTTCGTGACAGGTTGCGCGATGATACAGGAGGCTACACCGACCAAGACATGACTAAGGTGAAGGAGCTGATCGACAAGAAAGAGATCGAGCTGGACAAGTCCCAGTCCATCCTAGCAGAGTCTGAGAATGAAAGGAGGATGCTTGAGGACAGGATCCGGGAGATGGAGCATCAGATCGAGGCGATGGAACCCTTGCTCCTCCAGGTCAGGGAGCTCCAGACAAGGGAGGAGTTTCTTGTGCGTCGCGTCAACGAAAAGCGCAGCCTGATAAGCAGCGAACTGTCAAGGCTTGAGCACATAGTCAGAGAGGCGGCGAGCTCGCTGCAGATGCTAGCAGAGAAAGACGAAGTCGACATGCAGCTGAAGATGACAATGTCAGAGATCGACGAAGTTCAGGCCAAGATAGAGGAAAATGAAGGCTTTTCAGGCGAGTTGCGCGGATTTCTGGAATGTGCCGGCAGGCTTCAGATAGTGGATGGCAAGTGCCCCGTGTGCAATTCGCCAGTTACAAAAGTTAGCGACATGTATGATACTGCACACATTCAAGCCGAGATCAGGCAAAAGGCAGATGAAAAGTCAAAGCTGCAGGTGATCAAGGTCGAGCTGAAAAAAGAAGAACGCCAGCTAGCGGAGCAGGACAAAAAGATTGCGGCTGCTGAGAAATTCCTTGCAAGCAACTCGATCGGCTCTGCCGATGATGTTGCTAAACTTGAAGCAGATCTGAACTCCATGCAGCATGATCTAGCAAGGCTGCCTAAGGAGATCATCAAGGCTGGCGACGACCCCTACAAGATTGCAATCGATGATTCGTCCAGATCGCTTGTGAAGGAAATCGTCCTATTAAGAGAGCGTGTCAGGGGCTTTAGCCATCATCAGTATTCAAATGCCAAGCTGGAAAGAAGCAATTTGTCTCAGCGCTTGCTCGATGTCAACAGGAAGATAGGGGCATACCAAAGAGCGATCGACGATGCCAAAAGCACTATAGATTCCGCAAAGAAAGCGATTGAGCAGCTGCACAAGGCATCAGAGTTTATCATGACTCTTGACAAGATCCGTTCTGTGATATTCAACCGGGACGGAATGGTAGGCATAAGCCTACGCTCGTGGGCCCTTGGAGTGATATCGCAAAAGGCATCAGAATACGCATCGCTATTTAACATCGGCATTTCAAGGATCGAGCTTGCCGAAGCAGCACGCGAAATATCAGTCACTTGCTATGGCCGACAAGGAGAAATAGACACGGATTCATTGAGCGGAGGCGAAAAGGTGGCAGTAGCGCTTGCAATGCGGCTTGGCATTGCGTACATGATGGGCTCGAACAAGCTCGACTTTGTCATACTGGACGAGCCTACAGCGCACCTTGACGAAGAAAGGAGAAAGGCACTTGTTCGGATAATAGCTGAGGCGTTCCGGGAAGGAGCCGGCCCGCTGGCCCAGCTGATAATAATAACACACGACTCTGACATTTTCGAGGATTCAGAAGTTGATCAGATGTATAGATTTGTCATGACTGCTGATGGATCGCGCATTTCACGGGAATGAGGTCATCTTTTAAAGTCATCTTCCAGCCTTACAATGTCAGATTCGTCAAACTCACCCCGCGATATCTCTAATATTATTGCGTCAGATCCGGCGCCGATCAGTCTGTGGATTGCCTTCTTGGGTATGGTTACTGATTCTCCAACCTGAAGCGTCATAGTCTCATTGCCAAGCTGCACTTTGACAGGACCCTTTATCACCTTCCAGAACTCTGACCGGTTATTATGATACTGCATCGATAATCGTTTATCGCCGTCAAGGTAGACGAGCTTGACCGTGCACGCTTCGTTCAAAGTATAGCGTTCAAAGCGGCCCCACGGACGCTTTTCGGCGAAGACCATTTGTCGGGTTAATAACGGCGAAAGTTTTTAAATGTATGTAAATGGAGTTACGCGACTATGAT
>CBQWHN010000088.1:0-4708 GCA_967728685.1 uncultured Nitrososphaera sp. | reverse complement strand
TCACGATCCTGCCCTGCCCCTTTTTCATCATGAACGGCAGGACCTTCTTTGTGAATCCGATCAGGCCGAAAAAATTTGTTTCAAACTGGGCCCTCAAATCTACCATGCTGACATCTTCGATTGCGCCGGGTTCGACGTAGCCGGCGCTGTTTACGAGAGCAAAGATGTCTGCCCTTATCGCAATGTCGTGCGCAATCGCGTCGAAATTGTCGGGACGAGTAATGTCAAACTCGACTGGGACGTAGCTCTCTGCAGGTAACTCTGCAGCCAGCGCCTGTAGCTTGTTGTGACTTCGCGCAAGACCAAATACCATGTAACCCGATTTTGCAAGCCTTATGCTTGCTTCTTTGCCTATCCCGCTTGAAGCGCCGGTGACAATTACTGATTTCAACAGATGGGATTTGACAAACGTGAGTAGAAAAACGTTGAGGGTTGCTAAAGGCGTTCCTGTTTGACCTTATCAAATGGCTTCATGACCACGGGCAGGCTGTCAACAAGATCCGTAGCAATAATGTGCAGGCCTGAGCGCTTGAAAGCTAGGCTGCCTGCAAGGCCGTTGAAGTGTACCGCCATAAGCGCCGCGTCAAATGGCTTCATTTTCGCGAGTAGCCCTGCCGCCAAACCCGACAGTACGTCACCGGTGCCACCTACCGTCATTGCCGGAGTCGACCTCTTTAAAATTGCAGTCTGCTCGCCGTCTGAAATGATGTTGACCCAACCCTTTAGCACTACTATGATGCCATACTCCTTTGCCAGCTTGCGCACGTTTGATGTCATTTCACTCTTGGTCGTTCCCGGGTCGCGGCCAAAAAGACGTTTGTACTCGCCTGCGTGCGGCGTGACTATGCTGCAGGTGTTAGAAATCTCGTTCACTATCTGTGGGATGAGGGCCGAAGCGTCAAGCAAAATCTTCGTCCCAGCTTCTTTCAGCTTCTTGACAAGTGCGACTATTGCTTCCTTCTCCAGGCTCATCCCCATGCCTATGGCAGCGGTGTCTGCACGTTTTGGCAGCATTGCAAGAAGCCTGTTTGCAGAGCCTACAGTCAGTTTATCATCTGGAAGCGGAAGTGCGATTATTGCAGGGGAAAATGACCTTACAGCAGTAATTATCGAGCGGGGGACTGCAGTATACACCAGGTCAGCCCCGGAACGTAATGCAGCCATCGATGCAAGAACCGGCGCGCCGTGGTAGAACCTGCTTCCGCCGGCTACGAGCACTATCCCGTTATCTCCTTTTCTTGACGAAGACGACCGCGGAGGCATCAATTGTTTGACGAGCTTGGAAGTAACCGTGATTGTCGATGGCAAATACTTGCTGTAGTACCTGTTTATGGTTGAATAAACTTTGCCAATTCATTCATGAGGCAAAACCGAATTCGCTGTCAGAGTGTCTTGTGCAATCATTTCTTTTTAAGGCGATGTTCGAATCTCATGGCTGAAAACGATTCCAAAAATAATAAATCAGATAGATAATTGCTCGCCTCAAATGTAATCCAACAACGGAAGAACAATAGCAACTGCAGCAATAATTGCTGCAGTACTGTCAATGACAACAACCCCCGCGCTTGCATGGGAGGCATTTACAGACTGCGATAATGACCTCAACAAGCGGATATAAGGGATAGTGGAGGGGATGATGTCATGGACACCAAAAAGAAAATGGAGGGATGGAAATAATCGTAGTCATTAGCCATTAAGCGGTCCGGGAGGAGGTGGACTGCAGCGCCTTGTTGCGATCCCATTAAATAGTTCACATTATACTTTATCATGGCATGAAAAGTGGCGGACAACACCAAAATTCACCGCCGCGAATCATGATTGTGGACGACGAAAAAGACATCCTTGCCATTCTAAAGTCAGGTCTTGAGACAAAGGCCGGGTTTGAAGTTCACACATTTAGCAGCGGCGAAGCGGCCCTGCAGGAATTTACAGGCCACACGCTAGACTACTACGACCTTGTCTTGACAGACATCAGGATGCCCAAGATGAATGGCTTTGAGCTGTACCGGAAGATAAGGGAAAAGAACATGTCAATGCCAATTGCGTTTATCACCGCCTTTGAAATAAATGAAGACGAATTTTCCAAAGTCATGCCCTCGATAAAGGTAAGAGATTTCATCAAAAAGCCGATAAGGATTCCTGACCTGATAAAAAAATTAAATACAATTCTGGCAACAGTCTAGCTGGGCTCTGAGTGTATTGTCACGATTGATCCAGGATACTTTGCCCGTATCTGCTTCTCTATATCTGAAACCCGCTCGTGGATCTGCTCTATCGTCATATCGCTATTAAAAGCACATGCAACATCTATTTTCAACACATTTCCCGCCTTGTAGGTGGCAACCTTGCCTACCTTGTTGACATCGTTTGTGGCAATGACTATTTCCCTTACTGAGTTCTGCATTTTGTCATCGACAACCGGTTCGATGCCGCTTATCTCTGGCATCAGAGGTTCTAAGTGCACAGTTATAGTCTCTGCCCCTTTCAGACGGTCCCTTATCGAGTCTTCAACTGCATTTGCTATCGAGTGGGCCTCAGTGAGCGTTGCCGATCTATTGACCTGAATGTGGAGTGAGATGCCTACAGAATTGGATTTTCCAATTTTTGATACCAGGATGTTGTGCACACCCTTTACCCCGCTTATTCTGCTAGCCGCCTTTTCAATCATAAATTCAGGCTGGAGGTGGATGCTGCAAGTCGGCTCGAAATGCACTGTGATATTTCTTGGTTTGACATCCAGACCCGAGCCTGCAAGGCTCTTGGCGATGTTGCTCTCCACCTGCGCGCTGATGTCGTGCGCGTTTTCAAAACTTATTTCAGCCGGCAGCGTGATTGTGGCCTCGACAAAAATTTCTCTTCCGACGCGGCGCATCTTGATTTCGTCGGTTCCCAGTACGCCTTCAGTGTCGTTTGCAGCCTTTCTTACACTTGCAACTAGTTTGGGAGATATCACATCTGTTAGCTCCATCGCGTTCTGGTATGCAAACCTGCTGCTGAGATATGCAAGGAAGACACCAAGCATGATAGCTGCTATAGAATCACCGTTACCAAAGCCGGTGGTTACAAGCCATAGACCTACAAATGCAACGCTGGTTGAAGCAAGGTCAGCAAATGCGTGGTAAAAGTCTGCCTTCAGGGTCGCGGTGCCGGCTGCAGTCTTTTTCATCGCTCTGCCAAGCACCGTTATCCTAAATCCGTCTACCGCCAGTGTGTAGATCAACGCGGCAAAGCCTACAATGCTTGGGTTGACCAGTGAAACTGATCCTCCTAAGGCTATCCTGGCAACAGCTTCATAAATGAAAAATATCGCAATGACAAATAGCGCAGTGCCGCCTATGAACCCCCCTATAGTTTCGATCTTTCCGTGACCGTAAGTGTGTTCGACATCCCTCGGTTTCAGTGCAAGCGCCGAGGCGATTATCAGTATTGCAGTGACCACTGCGTCAAGGAGGGCATGGATGCTGTCTGTTATGAGGGCAAGGCTGTTTGTAATAATGCCGGCAGCAAACTCGAACACAAAAACAGAAGTGATAGCGACAAGCGACATTCGTAGGGCTTTTCTCTTGATGGTTCCAACGCTGGCTGTCGATAACTGCTCTGCCACTGTTAGGAAAAATATGGCAAAAATTGTTATTTAGGCATTTGTGTTTCCACCAGCTACCTAAATTACAACAAGCTAATTCAAAAATGAGGGGTTAATCTAATTCAAGCTGACTTTTTAGATTCTTGTATCTGTTTCTGACGGTCACTTCGGTGACGCCGGCTGCCTCTGCAATATCTGTTTGAGTCGTGCTTTCACTGGTGCGAAGGCATGCGAGGTACAACACCGATGCCGGCAAGCCCCATCGGGTCCTTGCCGGCAGACATGCCACTCTTAATGACGCCTTTCATGATGTTCATGGCAACGCGTTTTGTGCGCTCGCTGAGGTTGGCCCTGTTCGCGACCCTTATGATGCACTTCATGGGGTCGATCATCGGGATTTTGAGGTCAAGCTCCGTCACGACGAGCCTGTATATCCTCGCTAGATCCTTGCGCTTGATATTACCAATTTCTGCAATGTCCTTCAACGTCCTCGACGCGCCGGTTTCCCTACAAGCTATGTAAAGCGATGCGCCAATCGCTGCGGATATTGTCCTTCCTCTGACGAGGCCGCGTTCCTGTGCCTTCCGGTAAATATAGGCAGTTTTTTCGATCACCGCGTCTGAAACAGCGAGTTTGTCCTTGAGCCTATCGAGCTCAGAGAACGCCTGCCGGAGGTTCCTATCTGTAGGTGAATGAGCCTGCGTCCTAAAGTCCCAGGCCCTGAGCCTGCCCATTGTCGAACGCATGGCGACATCAATTGCACGTCCGCTGGCATCCTTGTTTGTTCTACCGATCACCGTAGATAGACCCATGTCATGGCGAGCCAAAGAGCTTGGAATTCCTGTTCTGCTCCTGTCGTTTGCTTCTTCGGTTGTAAAAGCGCGCCATTCCGGGCGGCTTTCTTGAACTTTGTCTGACAGCACAAGTCCGCAATTCCTGCAAATGATCTCGCCCGATTCAGGGTCTGTAACCGTCTGATCGGATTTGCACATACTACACAATATTGCCGTTTGCATTTCCTTTATAATGAGGTAACATTAATATCGTAATTCAAACTAATAAACAATGCGTATTGAGAAATATCTTTTGGTTTTATGCCAATATCGAGTAGAATTCAAACAACCA
>CBQWHN010000087.1:0-4783 GCA_967728685.1 uncultured Nitrososphaera sp. | reverse complement strand
AACCGTAATTTGCCCGTTATGCAAGGCTCTATTTGCTGAAAAAATAGAGCTTGTCATCCACATAAGAGAACGCCACTGATTAGGGAATAAAACTCTAGATTCTGTTTGCAAACTATCTATAATTTTGACACGTTTTCATGAATGATGACGACGGAAATATCTCCAATAAGAGATTTTCTTCGAAGTATCGACAATCAAACGATGTGAGCTCTTATGGAGTATCCAATTCGAAGACTACGCTTTTGTGCGGTACATCAAAAAATTAGGGATTAGCCGGGAACAGCGATAATAGGAAGCATTACCCTGCCCGGCGCCATCCCAAGGGTGAACCGAGTAAAAGCTGTTGGGTTTCGGCTCAGCTGTTTCTATTAGGCATAG
Source organism: uncultured Nitrososphaera sp. (assembly GCA_967728685.1). GTDB lineage: Archaea > Thermoproteota > Nitrososphaeria > Nitrososphaerales > Nitrososphaeraceae > Nitrososphaera. The sequence goes on along the minus strand of CBQWHN010000087.1, from coordinate 4,405 downwards.
TCCAAGGGGGCTTCTAGTTATCTAATCGTCACTCTGAGTCCTTTGAAAATTTAGCATATTGGTTTTGTGTCATTGAATTTACAACCTGAAGTCCAAGATCATGTCATGGTGGATGACAGGTAATTTTTGAAATATCCGTTGACTATACTGATATCGACTGAGGGGAGGCCCTTCATCCAATATCGGCTGTAACTGGGATCACGAGTCGCATGTTGGTGGGTAGCCATATCTTGGGCCTATCCCTCATCTTCTCTAAAAGTCCATATCATTGCCGACATTCTAACTAATTCTCCGATCTGCTAGCAAGTCCATAATAACTCAGGTTTTGCCCCTTCGTTTATTCAAGCTGAGGATAACGAGCACTGCGCCCCCCCAAAGCACGAAAGCTGGGACGAATAGTTGATAGAACCATGCTACGCCGCCTAGGACCGCCAATGACATTCCTGCAATGCCCTTTAGCTTTCTTCGCGCAATAATCATGCCTTGATGGCAAGAGGTGAAAATCCTCTGATGGGCCTCTTGGCCGTGTCTGCAAGATGGGATCGGGACTGCTTCGCAAGCATCTCCAGCAGACGCCTTCCTGCTTCCAACTTTTGTCTCTTCAGCTGCGCGTCCTTCACCTTCTTCTTTGAATACTTGCCGATCTTCTTGCCAAGGTCCATTCCAACCAGCACTATTTTCCGGGCCCCAAATTCCTCTGCCAAGAACACACTCCTGTCACCGTCAGTGAACCCGCCAAAGTTGTGGACATTTTCAATTGGCATCACTTGTGTAGAGCCAACCAGCTTTCTGAATTTCGGTACGAGCTTTTTGAGCATGGAAATGTTGTCGCCATGCGCGTGCACGACCATCACCGCGCCGTTTCTTTCGGCCTTCTTTAAAGCCTTCGGGTTGCCGTCGAGGTCAGTCACGACAATGTCAGGCTTTATCTTGTTGTCAATCAAAAACTGGACTGCGCCGTCAGCCGCTATCTTGACAAACTTCCTGTTCTTCTTGACGTATTTTAATGCCTTTCCGTCTTCAAGGCTCGGACCAGCTCCAACAACAATGACATTCTTGCCCTTGATCTTTTTCTGGAGGACCTTTGGATCAAGTGCTTTTTTCTTTATCATATCTGACAGAATTTTTGTGGCCTCCTGATCCTTTTCGCTGTTGTATCCAAATTCTGAACGGATGCCCTGATAATACGGGAACCAGTCGGCGAACTTCACAAGAAAAGGGTTCGTTGAGGTTGCTATTAATATCTTCTGCCACATTGAAGTGACTTTGCGGCACCTTTAATCCTTAATTACGCGACAAGGCTATCACGGAGCATGGAGTGCGTACGGGCGCAAATCCGAAGGGAACCTTTCTTTGAAGACTTATGAGCATGTTGAGCTCCAGCATAAAGCCCTTCTTCTTACCGCAAGCGTCATCGTAAAAACGTTCTTGATGGCGATAGCTTCGAGCTATGTCTTTTGCGGAAGCATCGAGCCAAACACGCTCTTTCTGAGTTGTGGCACTTCCAACATCATGTACGTAGGTGGCAGCGTGGCTGCCGTCGCGATAATGGGCGCGCTTTTCGGCTATTATGTGATCAGGCTCAAGTCGTTTGAGCCTATATTTGCCAGGATGATGAAAGCGGACTTTATCATGACTGCCATGTATTTCGGCGTAGCATTTTCTGCGCCAGAGGTTATCGCAGGAAAGGTCATGATCTGGCTTTTTGGAATTTGGATACTTGGCATGCTTCTGGCCCCGTTCAACAGGGAGATGACTCTTTTGAAAAAGGTGACCGAGTATGGATCGCTGGTAGCCCTTGGGGCACTTTTGACGGCACACTTTATCCCGGCTTTCCAAGAGTACGACTCTTCCTACACGCTTGGCATGATGGTCAGCAGCGTGCTCGGCATGTTTGGTGCCGGCAGGGCCAAGTAACGTCGCGTTAACGTTAATAACGGTAGACCAGCTAGACATGACGAAAGCAGCACAATGGAGCCCAAGATCCAAGCGACGTCATGGAACCCGGAGATAGAGAAGGCGATCCTAAAAAAGTGGGAAGAGGAGGACATCTATCGCTTTGCAATAAACGACAAGCCTGTGTTTGTAATTGACACGCCGCCTCCTTACCCTTCGGGCCGCCCTTGGCACATTGGCGCGGCCGCACACTATGCGCAGATCGACATGATAGCGCGCACGGCGAGGATGAACGGCAAGAATGTGCTATTCCCGATAGGAATCGATAGGAACGGCCTCCCAGTCGAGATCTACACAGAGAAAAAGTATAAGGTGCGCATGCGCCAGATGGACAGGGAAAAGTTCCTAGAGCTCTGCAAGGTTGCACTTGACGACCTCGAAGCCGAAATGATTCAGATAATGAAGGGTATGGGATTGTCGGGCAATTTCCGTGAATACTACAGGACTGATTCTGATGATTACAGGGCATTGACACAGAGCACGTTTATCGAGCTTTGGAAGCGGGGACTTGTGTACCTTGCAAACAGGCCCAACAACTATTGCCCTGACTGCGGAACCACGATAGCAGACGCTGAGATAATCTATGAAGAGATCCCGACAAAGCTCATTTATATGAAATTCAAGATAAAAGAAACCGGTCAAGATTTCATTATTGCGTCGACAAGGCCGGAGCTACTGTTTGCTTGCCAGGCTGTAATCGTAAATCCAGAAGATGATAGATACAAAAGCCTGCAGGGTTCCAATGCCGTCTTGCCATTGTTCAATCGTGAAGTACAGATAAAGCCTCACCATTCGGCAAAACCGGAGTTTGGCTCTGGCGCCGTCATGGTATGCAGCTATGGCGACCAGAACGACGTGCAGGTCTTCCGAGAACTGGGTCTCAAGGAAATAGTTGCGCTTAACGAGAACGGCGTTACAACGGAAGCAGCAGGACGGTATTCCGGTCTCCGGATAAACCAGGCAAGGACAAAGGTGATCGAGGACCTGATGAATTCAGGCTTGATGGAAAAAGAAGAGAGCATCATGCACCGGACACCACTTTGCGAGCGGAGCAAGACTCCCATCGAGATAATCCCACTCCACGATTATTACGTAAAGCAGCTTGACTTTGTGCCGCAATTAAGGGAGCTTGCGCACAAGCTAAAGTTCCACCCCGATATGCACCGGCAAATATTGCTAAATTGGCTAGACTCGATCGCTATCGACTGGCCGGTGTCAAGGCGCAGATTCTACGGCACGGAGATTCCAATATGGTATTGCAACAAGTGCAAGGCTCCTAATCTGCCTGCCCCCGGCAGATACTATCGCCCTTGGAAGGAAAGGCCCCCCTTTGAAAAGTGCGAAAAATGCGGTGGTTCTGAATTCACCGGCGAAGATCGCACCTTTGACACGTGGATGGACTCGAGCATCAGCCCGTTATACGTGACCAAGTTCCGCAAGGACAAGAAAATGTTTGATTACGCCTACCCTACAGCAGTCCGGCCGCAGGCAAAGGACATTATTCGCACCTGGCTCCACTACACGATGCTCCGGTGCGTCCAGCTGACGGGTGAAATGCCGTGGAACGAAGCGTGGATAATGGGCTACGGCGTCGACGAAAAGGGGGAAAAGATGAGCAAGAGCAGGGGGAACGTTATCGACCCATTCCCCGTGATCCAAAGGTACGGCGGTGACACCTTTAGGTTCTGGTCTGCAAGTGAGGCCAATCTTGGTTATGACTTTAGGTGCTCTGAACAAAGGATAGCCGGCTCGCAAAAGTTTCTCTCAAAGCTTTGGAATTTGGGAAGGTTCTTGTCGTCGTTTGAAGTCATGGAGGACCAGCCAGAGCTAGAGGCATCTGATAAATGGATGCTGGCGGAGCTTGCCCGGCTTGTTGACGAATGCAAGAAAGGCTATGACGAGTACAATTTTTTCCTGCCGGCAAACGCAATCCGGGATTACACGTGGAACCTCTTTGCGTCCCACTATGTCGAGATGGTCAAGGGGCGCGCCTATGCCGCAGGCAATGACACTGCCAAGAGGTCGGCGCTTTATACGCTCCACCGGTGCCTTTCGACCATCTTGCTCCTAATAGCTCCGATAACACCCTTCATAGCCGAAGAGCTTTGGACAAAGATCTACTCTTCTAGCAGCATCCACCTCCAGCGAATATTCCGTGAAGAAGGGGCAGACGCTAAGATGTTGAAATACACGAAGCAGATAATCGACTTTAACTCGATGGTGTGGAACAAAAAGAAAGAAACGATCAAGGACGGCAAGCCTCTCTCGCTCAAGGACCCGATAAGCGTGACAGTGCCGTCCGAGCTGGCGCAGTTTAGCAAAGACCTAAAGGAAATGCACAACTTGATATGAAGGCCGTCCCGTTTTTCGAGCACGGGTCTGTAGATGTCCTTCAGTACTGCGAGTTCCCAGATCCGATTGCGGGCAAAGATCAAGTCATTGTTGACGT
>CBQWHN010000086.1:0-5086 GCA_967728685.1 uncultured Nitrososphaera sp. | reverse complement strand
CTGACTCCCACCGCAGCCCTTGCGTGCTTGCCGTTCTCACCAAAGACCTGCACGAGCAAATCGGACGCGCCATTGATTACCCTAGGTTGGTCTGTGAAAGACGGATCGCAGTTTACAAACCCCGTGACCTTGATGATGCGTGCAACTTTGTCAAGGCTGCCAAGGGCGGATCTTAGTTGTGCAAGCGCATTTATTGTGCAGAGTCGCGCCGCCTGCTGACCTGCCTCTATCGACACATCCTTGCCAACCTTACCCTTGAACCTGACCTGTCCGTTTTCAGTCGGGATCTGACCTGCAACAAATGCAATGTTGTGCGATATGACTACAGGTACGTACGACCCCGCCGGGGCAGGAGGAGACGGGAGCGTGATGCCAAGTGATGCAAGCTTCTCCTCTATCATGATGCAAGACTAGCCTCGCCTGCGTTATTTTACTTTGCTGCAAAATGCGGCAGAGGTAGTTTGGACGCTAGAAGGAATTGTGGAAAAGAACTGTCATAAATGGCACGAATATTTTCAGGCAGTTCCAGACAATGCGAATCTTTTTAAAAAGCTTCTTTTTACTAAAAGGCTTGAACATGGCACACCACGAAGCTGCAGAAGGTGGATATGGGCCCCACATGAAGACAGTTGCATTGTCCATACTTGTGATGGGAATATCCTTGGCAGTTGTCATTATCCTCTGGGCATGGTTTGGCTGGATCGGTCCGAAATTTTCAGACGAAGTGTTGAGGAACCAACAGGAGGATCTTAGGGAGCAGTACGGCTTGAAGCCATTACCTCGCATATCTGAACAAGAAGCGGAGATCCCACCATCGCTGAGGGACTAGTAGTCAGAGCAGATCCTCGTCTATCTTTTCTATTTTGTCAACATACTGTGCGCATTCGCACCCCGGTATCAAGCACGGGCCGACACGCAGCAGAGAATTCGCTCCGCCCTTGTTGAATTCGTGGGCCTGGTGCGGGTGGAAACACTTTAGACAGTTCATCGCGTAAATGTCGTCATTGCGCGACTAATAATTAAACGTGCGGCCAGAAAACAAAGGATTATAGAGGAATCAGCCTTCAGGCAGGTACGTTCATGCGTGACTATGTGAAAAACTACGAGCGCAAAACGAGCAAGTCCAGGCGCTTTTATTCACGCTCCATCAAGGTTTTTCCCGGCGGCATCAGCCACAACATCCGGTATTTCGAGCCCTATCCGTTTTTTGTAAATAGTGCCAAGGGCAAGCATCTGCGCGACGTTGACGGCAATAGATACACAGACTACTGGATGGGTCACTGGGCGCTGATCCTAGGACATTCGCCCAAACCGGTTGCAGACGCACTGGCCGCGCAGGTGCGCAATGGCACGTTGTATGGTACAGTCAACGACGTGAGCGTCGAACTTGCCGAGACCGTCCAGAAATTGATGCCGGCGGCAGAGATGATGCGCTTTAGCAGCACCGGCTCTGAAGCAACGATGTACGCTGTGAGACTTGCCCGTGCAAAGACTGGCAGGCGCGTCATCGCGAAGGCGCTTGGCGGTTGGCACGGCTTCAATACCACGCTCATGCAGACTGTGAACTATCCCTTTGAGACGGATGAAGGCCCCGGTCTTGTTCAAGACGAGGGGCAATACGTCGAGTCGATACCGTTCAACAACCTCGATGCGTCGCTTAAGGTGCTCGAGACAATTAAGGACGACCTTGCCTGTGTAATTATCGAGCCAGTGCTAGGCGGCGCTGGATGCATACCTCCGGTCGATGGCTACCTGCAGGGTCTGCAGGAATTTGCAAAGAAAAACGGAAGCCTGTTCATACTCGACGAAATCGTGACAGGTTTTAGGCTGTCGCTCCACGGCGCGGCACGTGTCTACAAACTTGAACCTGACTTGCTTACACTAGGCAAGATATGTGGAGGAGGCATGCCAATTGGAATCGTGTGCGGCGACAAGGACATAATGTCGCTTGCGGATCCGGTGTCAAGAAGGGACAAGGAGGCGCGCTGCGCAATAGGAGGAGGCACATTTTCTGCTAACCCTCTCACGATGATTGCCGGCCTTGCAACTCTGAACTTTTTGAAAGAGAACAGAAATGTTTACAGCAAAATTGACAGGCTGGGCAGCATGGCAAGGAAAGGATTGAGCAAGATATTTGCGGAAGCCGGGATTCGATGCCACGTGACAGGTTTGAACTCGATCTTTCTTGTGCACTTTGGTAAGGAAGTGGTTCGAGACGCAAGCGACGTCGCAACATCGAACAAAGAACTACTGACAAGATACCACCTTGCGCTGATGGCAGACCACGGGATATTCTTCCTGCCATGTAAGATGGGAGCATTGTCGTACTCCCATGATGAGGACGACATCAAGCATTTGATGGCAGCCACAGAGAAAATAGTGCTGTCAGGGCTTTTCAAGCAGGATTCTTAGCGCGACGTTCTTCGGCAGTCTTGCAAACCAAGCTACATTTGAACCCTCAAGCGACTTGATTTTGCAGTCAAACAGAACAAAATTGGCGCGAAGTCCTGTCTCGCCGGTCTTCAGAACCATGCGCGCAATTCTGCTGATTTTGTCGATAATTGCAGATATGCCAATAGAATGAAGGTATAATGCAAGCATTTCTTTGTATTCTGCACCCTTGCCAACGACAACCATGGGTAAAATCCAATAGTCGCCGAATTTTTGCAACAATATTTTGTTATCGCTCCTTATCATCGCAGTCGCTGCCTTTAGAACAAACTGGCCGGCTGACATCTTTTTGAACTGCAACATTTGTGCATTCGGGACGCGCACAGCCTTTCTGCCCGACGGGATTTTCGACCTTGAAAGCTTCCTGTAATTGCCTCTCGTGTATATCAGTGGAAATTTCTTTTCGGCACATTTTGCGCTGAGTGCCTCTCCCACCACCATGATGTGGTCGCCTATTTTTTCGATTTTTGTCACCTTGCACTCTGCGTTCAGCGAACATCCATTTATCATTGGAACATCGATGCGATTTGCGCCGTACGTTGAGAATGTGTGTGGTATGGAAAGCTTTTCTATCTCAATGCCTGAATACCCGCCGGCAATGTTGACCAGCTCGGCCTGATCTTCTGATGCAATGTTGACTCCAAACACTCTGGTTTCTTCGATGTTCCAGTACGTCGGCGATTCGTGAACAAAAATGGCGATGAGCATCGGTTCGTATGCGATGTGCATCGTCCACTCGGCGGCCATAACGTTCTGGCCGTGCTTGCTCCCCTTTGTAGTGATTAGCCCGACCGTGGTCGCGAAGTATCTGTGTACGTTGTCCATAATTTCTCGCATTCTTGATTGTTATCCATATTGTGTGCTAAAACCTTTGTTAGGATTGTCCGCCTATAGGAGTTGTTGAGCAGGAGAGATGAAGACTAAGGAAATAGTTACTCTACATATTCAGATGCTGATCAATATCAGAAACCAGCTTTCTTCATTTTTGAGCCACAATTTGGACAGGCAGTTTGGCGATGTTTTGTTCCGCAACTTATGCAGTAATAATCAACACCCTTTGGACCAAACATGTTTTCGCGATTGAAGAACGAGCCTTCTCCAATGCCCAATCTTTTGAAATACCTTCTTCTTCTGTACAGGCTAAGCGGGAGTATGATTGCCAATACCACCAGCAACGATATCGGAAAGTCCAACAGAAGTGTCACTGCAAGAGCGATCCCAAAGTATATCCCAATCCAGAGAAGCTGATTGGTCAGAAACTGTTTGGTGTTATCATTCAATTCTAGGCGCAAGTATTACTCGAAAGTGACTAATATTGCTATAGGTTAGAGGTTCTAGTAACTAGTCGGCGTATCGCCTTGTCCGTTCTCGTTGGAATCATGGACTTTATTGTCTCATAAGACTTGTGATCAAGCAAGCACGCAAACACTTAAAAAGCGGAAAAATAATTCCTGATTCCTATATGCCTGCCCGTAAGAATACTTCGCGCAAGAAGCGATTGATGAAACGCACTAGACAGAATAGGCCGGTACCGACATGGGTAGTCATTAGGACGAACAGGAAGGTCAGGACTAACCCCAAACGCAGGCTTTGGCGCAAGTCTGATGTCAATGTAGGTTGATGAAAAATGGCAACAGTTGAAAACCTTACACGCGTTTACACTATCAATCTAGGCAGGGCATGGCTGACTCCCCAGTACAAGAGGACCGACAGGGTCATCAACATGATCCGAGAATTTGCCACAAAGCATATGAAAAGTGACGAGATCAAGCTAGAGCAGGATTTGAACAGACAGATATGGTCAAGGGGCAAGACCAACCCGCCAAGAAAAGTGCGTGTGAAGATGGTCAAGGATGAGGACGGCGTAGTCACTGTCTCGCTCTACGAAGACCAGCCGGCAACTGAGACTCCTGCTGCTGAAGAAGAAAAGAAGCCAGAAGCTATCACGCCTGAAACCGCCCCAGCTGCTGAAGGGACCAAAATAGAAGCAGCTAAATGATCGAAGTCTGCCTTATCTGCCACAAATTTCTCCAGACGATTTACGACAAGAAAAAGATGAAAGACTTCAAGTTAGTTGAAGGTCAGCCATGCAAGAGCATGTATCACAAAAAGTTGATTGACAGGTAATCACGGAAACTTGCAGGTTTCGCATTTTGCGTACGTTTCGCCGTCAAGGTGATTAAAATGTGTGCCGCACGATTCACACGTATGGTGCATGTCGTCATAGCCGTCGGGCGCAACAAAGCTGTGGCTTGTAAGCTTGTGGCTCTTGCAAAGTATGCACTTGCATCCGCAAGATACCATGACTCTGGCTGTTCCGGTTTGTCATAATAACCTATTGCATGATAGATCAATACAAAAAATCGACTACTTTCTAAATATTACCATAACAAAAATTTTCGAGCCAAAAAGCTCCAGCTTTATTGCTGTTTTATCCGCCGCATGTTCAAGGCCACAATTCTTGTTTTTTTGCATAGTCGGAGCAGCCCTTATCAGACACTATGAAATGCAATTTTGCTAAATGACCAACTGGTGCAGTTAAGATAGCGACATGTATGAAAAACGTGCTAAAAATCATTTACGGCGGTATTGGTCTGAATAAAAATCAAGTACTACGCCACGGGTTTGATTGTAT
>CBQWHN010000085.1:0-5203 GCA_967728685.1 uncultured Nitrososphaera sp. | reverse complement strand
TCATTTTGTATTCCAAGGATCCGCAATACGTAGGCAAGAATGATTTTGGCATCAGGTTCCAGTCACTTCTTGCTTCCTCCAATGCGGAATCGCTAAGTGCAATGAACGAAGGGTTTACGAAAGCGCTCTCAGGAAACTCTGGTACTAAGGACATCACGCTGAATGAAGAAAAAGCTACATTTGTATACAAACCCATAATACTTAAAGGGAAACAGTTTGGAGTGCTGTACATCGTCAGCCCACATGCATATGCATCAGATGTTGCTGCACTGATTGACCAGCAAAAAAACTTTTTCCTGATGTTAATCGTGATAACTGCAGCCGCAGCGATTGCGGCGATATTGATCATCCTGACCTGGAATAAGAGATTGGAGCAGACCGTTGATGCAAAAACTACCGAACTTAGAGTGGCGAATGAGCAGCTAAAGACCCAAGACAAGATGCAAAGGGAATTCATCAATATAGCAGCACATGAGCTCAGAACTCCTATTCAGCCCATACTCGGCGTAGCAGAGATGCTCGAAGAAGAACTGGGCGATAAAAAGGAGGACATTAGAATGATTGCCCGAAATGCAAGAAGACTAGAAAGGTTAACACGTGATCTCCTAGATGTCGCAAGGATTGAGGGTCAGTCGTTAAAACTCGATAAGGAAAAGTTCAACATCGGCGAATTAATATCTATCGTGGTAAAAGATTATCGAAAACGACTTGACAATAGCGATGGTGTTTTGCTGGAATATGAATCAAAAGTAAGCACCATCGTGGAAGCAGACAAAGAAAGGATCGCCCAGGTTATCTCTAACTTACTAGATAATGCGTTAAAGTTTACAAAAAATGGAAGAGTCGTCATTAGGACAAAGAAAGAGAGTGATGGCATGATAGTTATTTCAGTGCGTGACACAGGAACAGGAATAGAGCCTAGTATCATTCCACATCTCTTCACAAAGTTTGCTTCTAAATCCCAGAGTGGCACAGGTCTGGGGCTCTTTATATCAAAAAGCATTGTTGAGGCTCATGGTGGAAAGATATGGGCACAAAACAATGAGGATGAAGGTGCCACATTTGCCTTTAGTATCCCCTAAGTTGACTTTACTAAATCCTATCATAAATAAAAATAAAAAGAGGTTCTATCCTCGGTTTAGAACATTCCGAGGAACCGCTTCTTCTTTTCTTCTTGCACTGGCGCCTGAGCAATCTTTGTTTCACCAAAGGTGCTTTCCACGCCTGTCAGAACGACCATCACGCGCGCCTTGCCCTTCATGGCTGGATCGACTCTTGCGCCCCATACGATTCTGACATCCTGTGGCAAGGACCTTGTGACTAGCTCTCCTGCTCTCGTGACTTCTTCAAGGGTGATGTCGTCGCCACCAGTTACGTGCACGAGTGCACCGTGGGCCATAGACATATCCTTGACGTCCAAGAGCTGCGTGTCAAGAGCCATCCTTGTCGACTGCTCGATCCTGTCAATGCCGTCGTTGTAGCCGACGCCAATCGCTGCCAATCCTCGGCCTTCCATGATCGCTGTCAGATCTGCAAAGTCGATGTTGATGAGCGACGCTGTAGTTATTGTTTCTGTCGTTCCCTTAATGAACTGCCCGACAAGCTCGTTTGCAACGCCGAGCGCTTGCTGTAGTGGGAGGTTACCTGCTACCCTTGTCAGTCTGTTGTTGTCGATTGCAACAACAGTGTCACACGACCTCTGAAGTCCGAGCAAGGCTTCCTTGGCCATTGTGTATCTGAACCGCTCTACTGCGAACGGCAAAGTGACAACGCCTACAACCAGCGCGCCTGTTGCTCTCTTTAGCTCGTCTGCAAGTATCTGAATTGCGCCTGTCCCTGTTCCGCCTCCAAGGCCTGCGCAAAGGAATATGATATTTGACCCCTGTACTTCTCTTACTATTTCCGACAGGCTTTCACGAGTTGCCTGCATACCCTTCTCAGGATAACCACCGCAGCCCCTGCCCTGCGTAAGTTTTGGACCTATCAGGATCCTCCTGTCAGCCTTGCTGATACCCAAGTGTGCCGCGTCTGTGTTAACAGCAATCAGCTTGCCCCCAGAGATCCCCTTACTCTTGATCCATGAGACAATGTTGCTGCCTGCGCCTCCTGCTCCGATTACGCAAACTGTTGGTTTAGCCATTTCCATTGCTGCGCGAATAGTTTCTTGTTCCATCACCGATTCCGGTGTTACGTTGTTTGGCATTAAGTGACTCATAAACCGAATTACAGGCTAGTACGAGTATAAACAGTAGCCAGTCGTGCAAATTAATGCATAATAGTTAAATACATCCAATATTGGTTCGTGTTTTAGGAATTGTCTCAAAGGAGATTTTCTTGAGATGCGTCCATAGATTTCTCAAGACTCCTCAGGTTCATCGCATGCAAACTGATGCGAGTAAAAAGACAGAATTGAGAAAACTGTTTCGGAAACAGTTTGAAGGCATGGCTCTGCAAGCTCCAACACATGCAGGTACATTCTAATAAAGTTGGGCTGGTCACCAATAGTTTGCTTTTATCTTTTCAATAACCCGCTCGTGCTCGGCGCCCTTTCTTCTTGCAAACTTTTCCATCGCCGACAGGGGCACCCCTCCAAGAGTTGAAGCTAGCTGCGTAAAGAACCAATTCTTTATCGGGTTGTCGTGTCCTACCTTACCCATGAACCTCTGGATGCCGTATTTGAAGTTGTGCTGCCAGGTCTTGTACATGACGCCCAGCTTTGGTGCGTCCATCGTATTGCCAATATCGTAAAAGTCTGATTTCTCAAGTAGACCTATTGGCACGAATGTGAGAGGCGTCGCAGTAAACCTGCTATTCGGCTGCTCCGTCTCAATCTCATGGATAAGTTGGATTGTCTCCCAGCTGTCCTCCGGAGTTTCGTCATTGTCAAGACCCATGATGAGCGTGAACGCAGGCACCCAGTAATTCTCATTGAGCGTCTTTATGCCGTTTTTGACTACCCAGTGCCACTCGTCTGGTCTGTATGGTGAGAGCTTCCTATCTGCATATTTACCGATAAGCCTGATGCTGCCGGTCTCAAAGCCACACTGGATGCCAATGTGGTTGTGAGGACCGGATCTGATTATCTTTGAGAGATTAGGGATGAGCCTCTCGTCTGCTATCGCGCCTGCCAGGGTTCCGTGCGTAGGGTTTGCATGCTCGATGCCAGTGGCCATTATACCCTCAAAAAGCTCTTCGATCGCTTCTCTATTTGGTTGCATGTTCTTGGTAGTCCTCGGGTTCAAGCCATAGACAAAAATGTCGTCGCTGTGGACCCAGGCGTTCTTCAAACCCCCGTACTTCATGTTGATCTCGATTTCCTTCTGTACCTTTTCGACAGGGTAGTACCTTAGTGGCCTCAAAGTCACGTCACAGAACTTGCATCCACGGCCGCAGCCGCGCATGACCTCGATCATGCCGTGCATGCTCGGATTGACGATGTTTGGGATCTCGTCCACGGAAGGCTCATTCCAGTAATGGATGAATCTGCCGTGAAGTGTCTTGTCATTTCTTACAAACTCTTTGATCTCAACTTTAAATTGGCTCTTCTTGAAGGGATTGGCGGTGTCAAATTCACCTGCAGCTAGGGCATCGAAGAACGGTCCCGCCGCGCCATCGATCTCTGGACCGATTCCGCCGAGTTCGCCCTCTACAATACCGTAGAGGCCATATTCTTCAATCTTGGCAGGGTCATAGTTGTACTGCCATGTACCGGAAGCGCCGGCGACGACTTTGGCTTTGCTTCCAGTCCTAGCCTTGGCGGCATTTATTCTGTAATGAAGATCGCGGTTGTAAAACTCGTCGTAGGACATGTGTTTACGACCATATGTGAACGTCATGGTGACCGGGCCCATGCCAAGTGGATCCATTTCGTACGTCCCGACTACGTCTGTTTCCGGCCCGATGAACTTTTCGATATGGTCAGGATGGGCTACGACAACGTCTTCGCGTTTGTAGCCGTCCCTCAAAAGTGCAGCCTCGACCTTTCTTAGCCCGTAGGGGGCGTAATTGGCGTGCCCGTTCGTGTGGTCTATCGTGTTGCAAATAAAGTCAAACAGCACCCTCGGTGTTACCTGGTTGCCCAGTACGTGGTACCAGAAGGAGTCGTGGTCCCTGTTGAAGTCGAGGGCCGGAGCACATCCAAAGAACGAAGCAAGCGAGATCCCTCGATAGGGAGACATCAATGTGCGATCTGCCGTAAGAACGACCTTAGGACACCTTCCCAACGCTCTAAATCCCTTTTTAAATGAAATGATTGCAGATGCATTAAAATGTTTCCTATCTTTGAGGGGGTTGTGTGAGGAGTTACCGGATAAGGGCATGCCGCTTTTCGATAAAACTCTGTAGAGTTTCCTTGCCCAGTTTCCTCTTCAGAACATTGCATATATCCCTGACAACGCCAAATCCATGAAAGGTCAGGACAGTGTAGAGCGATACTAATGTCGCTCCATTTTCGTATGCCCTCCAGGCGTCTTCGCCGGAGAAAATGCCCCCACATGCAACGATGGCAAGGTCTGGGAACGCCTTGTGCACGTCTTCTACAAGCCTTAGCATGTAAGGAAAGAGCGGCCTGCCACTTTCGCCGGCAACTCCCCTTGCAAAATTCTTTGTAATCTTTGTAGACTTTGTGTTAATCGGTCTTGTGTTTCCAAGTGTGACAACCTGTCCACCGTTTTCATAAAACACTCTGATCGATTCGAGTTTGTCTTGCCTTTCTTCATCAGACGGTGGCAGCTTACAATACGGCGATATCTTGGACGCCTTTACCTTTCCCGGCACATGCGTATTCATCTGGTCAATTATTTTTTTCGTAAACTCGGGCGTCTGCAAAACCTTATTGAAATCGGTGTTTGGCGAAGTTCTGTTTTCTTCAAAGCCGAAGTCAACGTAAGGTGCAGTTCTTATCAGGATTTCCTTGCATGAATCGAGTACTGCATCTTCGGTGTAGGTATCGGTAATGCCCGAAAAATTGAGGAGAATTTTTGCATCGCCCCTCGGACCCTGGCGGAACTTTTTCAGGTTTTTGACGGTGTAGTCGAGTCCCTTCTGAGGGTACCCTTGCGCGTTGATAATCGCTTCTCTTTCGTCGTCCACGACAATCCTGACCGTACCTTCGGCTTTGGGACGCTGTGGATTGCCGGCGTGCGGACTTTTTAGCACACTGCCGGGATTCAGAAAGCCAAAGATGTATGACGTTGGTTCTAGA
>CBQWHN010000084.1:0-5262 GCA_967728685.1 uncultured Nitrososphaera sp. | reverse complement strand
TGGGGTCGGCCGGATTCGAACCAGCGGCCTCCAGCGCCCAAGGCTGGCATCATACCATGCTAGACAACGACCCCGGTGAAAAGCTTCCCTGTCGGAGTGCAATTTTAACCTAATGAACAAATTGGAAAGGATTCTTTCTCGCCTTGTGCAGCTTGCCGATTATTGGTATCGGATAGCCACAGTTCTTGCAACAATTATTACCGTCAAGGTTCCATGAATCGATGGCAAAGCCGTAGCGCCCGATGACGACGCTCTTGCATTCCGGACAGTACGTGTCCTCCAGAGGGTGTCCAGGAACATTCCCAAGGTAGGCGTATTTCAGTCCTTCTTGCTTGGCAATCGCGTGGTGTTTCTCCAACGTTTCAACGGGCGTGTTCTCAAACTCCATCATCTTGTAGTCGGGGTGAAAACGCAAAAAGTGTATCGGAGTATCCGGCCCAAGCTCATCATACACAAACTTGCACAACTTTCTTGCTGCTTCCAAGTCATCACCTACCTGCGGCACTATCAGGTCTGTTATTTCGACGTGGATCTTTGTCCTATCGCGGATTTCCTTTAAAGTCTGGAAGATCGGGTCAGAACTTGGTATGCCTATGTAGCGTCTGACAAACTTTTGCTCACCGCTTCCCTTGAAGTCAACTGTGATGCAATCAAGGAACTGCCCCATCATCTTGACAGACTCGGGCGTGTCGTAGCCGTTCGACACAAAGATGTTGAATATGCCGCGTTTGTGCGCTTCGATTCCGCAATCGCGCGCAAACTCGATGAAAATCGATGGTTCGTTGTAAGTATAGGCAATGCCCTGAGCGCCATATTGCGACGCGGTCTCGGCAACTTGCTCGGGTGTCATTTCCGCGCCTTCAACCTTGCGCCTCTGGGAAATATCATAGTTCTGGCAATACTGGCAGAGCCAATTACAGCCGGTCGTTGAGATTGAAAATATGTCCGTGCCGGGCATGTAATGAGTCACCGGTTTTTTCTCTATCGGGTCGATGTGGCCGGCAATGACTCTACCGTACACGAAGAGCCGTAACTTGTTATTTACTACGCCTCTTATACCGCACAGGCCAATCTTGCCATCCGGTATCTCACATAGTCTGGCGCATGCTGTGCACCTGATCCTCCCGTTTGGCAATGCTGTGAAGAGTTCGGCGTCTTTGCCAGGCACGTTTGTCTGCACGGACCATATGTACGCGTTTTAATCTTATAAATCCTCGGAGGCCAGCGAAATGTCTGTCTATCAGGCAGCCACACGCATCAATTCTATCTCATTAGAGCTTCCCTTGATCTCTGTCGGTCCTGTGTACTCGTGCTTGCCCCAGGATACTTTAATATCTGCACGCAGCTTTTGGGTGCCTGAATCGAGATCGCTGCCGCTCAGTTCAATGACTTTGTTGACATCAAATAGCAGTGATTTTGCTTCCTCTTCTGTTAGCGGGTAAAACGGCGCGTCGTCCTTGACTATGGATACCCAGATCCTGTAATGTATCTTCGGGTTGCGCGTCCAAAATAGTGCGGCCTTCCTTACAAATCTTATTGGCATGACCGTTCTTCTTCCAGACTTTAGGTCAACCTCAATTGTCAACCGAAAGCCATTGTCGTGCTTGTTGTAGGCGCGCTCCCAATTTTTCTGAGAAAATACTTGCCTTATCTCACCATCCACTTTGAAGCTCAGGCTTAGGGTAAGCGGCTGGCCGGACTTGACGCTGTCCTGCGACTTTTCAAGCGTAGCGCCGGCTATGTGACTCTCAGCCATTTGTCTGGAAGGTATCATTTATATCCTCAATAAGTAGTTGTCTGATTAACGCATGCTTGTAGAAATTGCTGATGTCAAAGATACCGAGATTCAATTAAAAATACGTGAAGAGGATATTTCCGTTCTATACATCATCCAGCATGAATTGTTGAAAGAAAAGAGTGTAGACTTTGCAGCAGTCATCCAAAGGCACCCTCTGACAAACGAATACCTGATGAGAGTGACAACAAAGAGGAAAGACCCGATGGAAGTCATCCAGGATGCCTCGGCCTCTGCACAGGACTATTCCAAAGACTTAGTCAGCATGATCAAGTCTGCAATCAGAAAGTAACGGGGTTTTTCCGCCTTGCGTTTCTGTCCAAAGTGCGAAACACGTCTGAGGCCCGCGCCTGGTGAAGAAAAGGTAGAATGCCCCAAGTGTGGCTTCAAGGCCAAAAAGGACCAGCAAGAAAGGACCGCACCAAAGCAGGAAAGCAAGCGGACACGTTCGGAAGTTTCGCTCAAGGTCATGGAAGGCGAAACCATCGACGCGCTTCCAACGACCAGCATTGAGTGCCCCCATTGCAAGAACGGCACCGCATTTTGGTGGATGCTGCAGACAAGGTCCGCAGACGAAGCTACAACGCAATTCTATAGGTGCACAAAATGTAGCCACACTTGGCGCAATTACGCCTAGAATTTGGCGGCTCAATTATTTGAGCATGAACACCCGAATGAAGACAGCGGCCCCCCCAAATGTAAAAAAGACCCATCGAAGCCAATATCGTATCTAACTTTTTAGATTAGTTTCTGCTAAATCCATTTGCGGACCAGCTTTTGCTTCACCTTAAGTTGAACATGTCCTAAATAGCAATGTTTAAAATCGGAAATGGCTGCCACATAAAGTAATTTGGTATTTGTAGCTAGGAGCAAGTCGCCTGAAGAGTGGAAGGCTGTAGCATCTGCAATCTCAACCCTTGTTGACGAAGCAACATTTGAAGCAGCAGCCGAGGGCATTTCTTTCAGGGGCATGGATCCTTCGCACATCGCGCTTATCGACATACATTGGCCCAACCATGCATTTGAAAAGTACGAATGTGACAGCTTGGTCAAGTTTGGTATCAGGGTTGACGAATTTTCGAAGTTGATCAAGAGGGCAGACAAGAAGGACGCGGTCGAAATATCACTTGGCGACGACAGCATGTTGCATGTAAAGATGTCAAACGGATACAAGCGGGAATACAAGACGCGCCTGATAGAAAGCTCGGCCAGTTCTACTCCATTGCCAAAACTTAATTTTAATTCCAAGGTGGTGCTCACAGCCATGGCGTTTGATAAGGTGCTATCCGATGTCCAAGTAGTGTCTGAATACATCTCAATTGAAAGCAAATCTGGCAAGATCAATTTTTCCGGTAGGGGAGACTCTGGCGAGGCTGATATCGCACTTGAAGCAGGGAATGAGGGACTGGAAGATCTGGCAGTCAAGGAGGAAAGCAAGGCCACGTACAGCCTCGACTACTTATCGAAAATTACCAAAGCCGTGGTATCCATGGGCGGCTCCGTGACAGCAGAGTATTCAAGCAAGATGCCGCTCAGGCTCGAGTTCAAAATAGCTAATGTGGGCAGGATACATTTCTATTTGGCACCTCGGGTTCAGGATTAACATGCGTCTTGTAATGAAGTTTGGCGGAACAGCGGTAGATTCCCCAGACAAGGTCAGGCACGTTGCGCAGCTTGTGAAATCGCACAAGAAGGACAATGAGATCGTATGCGTCGTTTCTGCGGTGCGTGGCATGACAGATGGCTTGCTGTCGATAGCTGATAGCGTTAAGCGCGGTGACAAGACATCAATAGACGAATTTGTGAAAAAGTCGGCCAAGATCCATACTGACATTGCCGAAGGCGCGATTTCTGATAAAAGACTGAAAAGCGAAGCTGTTGCAGTTGTAAAAAAGATAATTAACGAGCTGGAAGACGTGCTTGGGGGAATAGTGCTTCTGGGCGAGGTCACACCCAAGTCGCTCGATTATCTGATGTCGTTTGGTGAGCGCCTCTCGACGCCCATACTGTCGTTTGCATTGCAGGACATTGGGATCAGATCAGAACACCTTACCGGCAAGGAGGCTGGCATATTGACAGATGGCAACTTTGGCGAGGCCCGGCCGTTGATGGACACAACAAAACTACGGGTGAGCCACAAGCTAGAGCCGATGTTCAAGCAAAACTCTGTGCCTGTGGTCACAGGCTTTATTGGCGCAGACCAGTATGGCAACATCACCACAATTGGCCGCGGCGGTTCGGACTATACTGCTACAATTATAGCTACCAGCACCGGCGCTGAAGAAGTGTGGCTCTGGAGCGATGTGGACGGACTAATGACAGCAGATCCAAAAATAGTGAAAGACGCGC
The DNA here is from genome assembly GCA_967728685.1 of uncultured Nitrososphaera sp. Lineage (GTDB taxonomy): Archaea > Thermoproteota > Nitrososphaeria > Nitrososphaerales > Nitrososphaeraceae > Nitrososphaera. The sequence goes on along the minus strand of CBQWHN010000084.1, from coordinate 1,118 downwards.
AGGTACTCAGGGAAGTATCATTTGCAGAAGCGATGGAGATGGCGCTCTTTGGGGCAAAGTACATGCATCCCCGCGCGCTCGAGCCTGTGATCGATACCAAAATCCCGATCCGAATTCGCAACACATTCAACATAAAACACCCTGGCACCGTCATTACCCAGAACCCCAGCAAAGAGTCGCAGAAAATAGTAAAGTCAGTAAGCGCGATACGGCACACTGCTCTCATCGATGTAAGTGGGGGCGGGATGGTCGGGGCTCCGGGCACCGCAGCCAAAATATTCGACACACTGGCCAAGAACCGAGTCAACATCATGATGATTTCACAGAGCCCTTCAGAGTCGAGCATTTCGATGGTTGTCCGGAAGAGCGACCTAGACAAGGCCACGACCACGCTGGAGCTGAGCCTGCTTGGCAAGGTCATCAAGCAGATAAACGTCAACGATGACGTCGCGGTGATTGCTGTGGTTGGCTCAGGTATGCGCGGCATCAAGGGAGTCGCAGCCAAAGTGTTCGGGGCTGTAGCGAAACATGGGGTAAATGTCATAATGATAGCACAGGGCTCATCAGAGCTCAATCTTGCGTTCGTGGTCAATGACGGCGATTGCGAGCAGGCTGTTCGTGCGCTACACGATGAGTTTGAGCTTGCACGGGTTGCTGGAAAAGGATAAATGACATCAAGTCAATCCCAGCTTTTGCAAACATGACCATCAAGAAAGGCAGATTATACGTCGTAGGCGTTGGACCTGGTAGCCATGATCATATGACGTACCGGGCAAGGCAGGTCATTGACGAAAGCGAGATCATTATTGGCTACGATACGTACGTCAGCCTTGTTGAAGACCTTATAGCGGGCAAGGAGGTTTACCGCTATGCCATGACGCAGGAGGTCGACCGGGCCAATCAGGCGATCGACTTTGCAGAAAAGGGCAAGCTAGTCTCTCTCGTTTCTTCCGGCGACCCCGGAATTTATGGCATGATCGGTCTGATATATGAAATTCTGGCAGAAAAGCGCTGGAACAAAGAAGGGGGCATATATGTCGAGTGCGTCCCTGGCGTTTCTTCCCTTAATTCCTGCGCTGCACTAGTGGGCTCGCCACTCATGACAGACTTTGCAGTTG
>CBQWHN010000083.1:0-5265 GCA_967728685.1 uncultured Nitrososphaera sp. | reverse complement strand
AGGGACAATGTCCTGAACGAGCTGTTCAAGATCTCTGAGGTTAGGGAGGTTGCCGAGGTCACGGGCAGGTTCGACGTACTGGTGACAATGAACGCCCACTCGCTTGACGAGATGCACCAGCTTATCTCGGAAAAAATAGGTAGGATAGAAGGTGTGCAAAAGACAGAGACGTTCATTGAGATGCGCAAGACAAGCCGCGAGCTGGCCTATCCTACGTCGATTGCCAAGTAATAATATAAATAACAATCAGTTCACTTTACTCATCGCGAGCAATTGACGATACACCAGGTAACTGTAGGCAGCAAGCTGAAGAACTATTACGAGCTTACAAAGCCCAAGATCTGGTACCTGCTGGTTTTCACGGCGTTTGGCGCCGCGTTAACAGCTTCATTCCTTTTTGACATCCCGATCACGCCACTTACTTGGCTTTTGCTCATAGGTGGAGTGGCAGCAGGTTCGGCAGCCGCTGACACGCTCACAGGCTACAACGACCGCGACATCGACGCAATAATGGATCGCACCAAGGATCGGCCTATTCCGTCAGGTAGGATATCGCCCAAGAATGCACTTGCCTTTGGTCTCGGGCTTGCAGCAATTTCGCTTGCATGCGCGTGGTTCATCAACATCTGGGCTTTTGGGCTGATGGCCTTTGGGCTCTTTGACAACATCATCGTTTACAGCATGTGGCTCAAGCGACGCAGCCAATCAAACATCATCCTTGGCGGTTTTTCAGGCGGAGCACCAGCGCTGATAGGCTATGTTGCAGTCACGACGATGAATATCGAGATAGGTCTAGTGATGGCTGGACTCGTGTTCCTCTGGATACCGACCCACATCTGGAGCCTTGCCCTCCACGTAAAGAAGGATTATGCCAAGGCTGGTGTGCCGATGCTGCCGGTCGTGTCTAGTGAAAAGTCGTCAGTCAGGGTAATTGCCGGCACCACATTGATGATGGTTGTTTTCAGCATATTGCCATTCTTTTTCAACCAGTTCGGCATGATCTACCTTGCAACTGCAAGCATTTTTGGAGCAGTTATGATCGGACTTTCAGTCTGGCTCTTGGTAAAACCGAGCGAAAGGGCGTCATGGACCGTATTCAAGTTCTCAAGCCCTTACCTTACGGCGCTTTTCATCGCCTTCATGGTGGACGCCCTTTTCAAGTAGCTTTTCGCTTTCGTACAATATCCTGGCAATTACGACGTGTGCTTCAAGCCCCATATCGCTTATCGAATAAGTCAGGTTCAGTAGTCTGGTGGTACTCTCAGAAAAATGGCCCCTTGGGAAGGCACCTACCACTAACGCGCAATCGTCTCCAAGATTTTCAGCCACTATCTTTTCCGCGTTGCTCTGAACCCCAGTTGTCGATAGGCCTATCACCCTTCCCGGCTTGATCGCATTTAGCAGGTCTTCAAACGTGCCGTCTGAAATTTCCATCAGGACCGTCCCCTCGTCGCTCTTGACCACCTTGTCTCTGAACAGGCTCATTGTAAGTCCTTCAAAGCGAAAGTACGACTTTGGGATCCGCAGGTTGTCGGTGATTGTGATCAGCTTGTCAGCTATCGTGTGCACATAGACGCGCAGTCTGCCTTTCATAAAGAGCGGAGTAGACAACGCCTCCATGAGCGCGAAATGAACAATGTCTGGCCTTCCATGCTTGCTGTTGTCTTGCAGCTTGGTCATAGCAGCGTGGTGGTAGCTCCTGTCAAGCAGGGTTTCAGACGGATTGCGCCCTAGCCTGAGGGCATGGTTTCGCACTGCGGCGTGGTTGACAATCTCGCGCGGCACAGTCTCTAGCGCAGCCTCGGCGATGATCAGCGTTATCGTATCTCTCGATACCGCCGGACCTGTATATTAAGCACTACCGGTGTATCAGCTCGCCAAAAAAGTCGTAGAGCGCCGAAAAAGTGGCATTTTCTTTATGAAGATAGGTCGCTATCCCGTCGCTGGACAAGGCCTCTTCTTTCAGCGGAAATGAAAATGAAGGAAGCGAAACAAAGTCAATCATACTACCTGCGAGCCGAGCAAGCTCTGCGCCCCCGTTTCCGCTCTTTTTTAGCTCGGCGTATTTCTTTGCGATTCGCTCGAGCTTATCAAGATTGGTCATCAGCTGTATTTGTCTATCAAGTTAAATCAACTGTCGCAGCGATAGTTTATCTGGCTGAGGGGCGTTGACAGCATATTGAAGCAACAGGAAAAACAGATAGCAAGCGAGCGTATCGACATACTCGTCAACACCGCCCTGAAGGAGAAAGACGAAGTCCTAGCGGCTGGGCAGGCGTGGCGGGCGAAAAAAATAGCGATGCGCTTTCGGGTCCGAATGCCCTACGAGGCGAGACAGCTCTTTTGCAAAAAGTGCAAGGCTTTCATTGTGCCGGGAAGGAGCGCGCGGGTGAGGGTTGGCAGAGCAAAAACGAGGGCGGTGCGGATCACGTGCCTAAAATGCGGCCATACCTACCGCAGGGTCCTGGCGGAATAAGGATTTATAAGGGTTCAAGCAGATTTCCGAGATACTATATGGCAAAAGTTTACGACGTTCCGGCTGACGAGCTGATCGCCAAGCTGGCCGAGCAGTTGAAGAATGACAAAAAGGTAGTACCCCCGGCTTGGTCAGCATTTGTCAAAACAGGCTCGCACGCCACTCGAATTCCCCAGGACAAAGACTGGTGGTACGCTAGATGCGCTTCACTCTTGAGAAAGATTTACCTTCACGGTCCTCTTGGAGTTGCTGACCTGAAGGTTGCCTATGGCGGCAGGAAGAAGGTTGGGTACAACCTCGCTCACCACAGGGATGCGGGCGGCGCAATTGTACGTAAGGCTTTGCAGCAGCTAGAGGTGTCCGGCTACATCGTCAAGGTTCAGGGCAAGGGCAGATTCGTTTCAAGCGAAGGCATGAAAAAGATGGACAGACTTGCGACTGAGATCCACAAAGAGCTGATAAAAACTGCACCGCAGCTCCAACGCTACGCGTAATGAGCTATGTCAATTCCACAGCAGCCAAATGACGAAGAAGGAAGAAGGCGCGAGGCTGAAACTGCGATGCGCCAGCGAGTTCTGCAAGTTGTCCTTGATCCTCAGGCACGCCAGCGGCTCATGAACATCCGGCTTGTCAAGCCTGAGCTTGCTGCATCGGTTGAAAACTACCTTATCAACGCGGCGTCTTCTGGAAGGATAAACCGCCCCTTGACCGACGAGGAATTGAAGCAGCTTTTGCTCCGCATTCAACAGCCAAAAAAAGATTTCAAGATTGAAAGAAGGTAGCATCGGGCTGAATAAACCCTGCCGGGGCATGAGTTAACTATTTAAGGTCTAGCTAGCGCTTTTGGCTCTATGAAGGCAGCAGTATTCAGAGAGTACAACAAGGACCCAACGCAGGTCATAAAGATTGAAGATATTGATGTTCCAAACCTAAAGCCAAACGAAGTCTTGATCAAAGTTGAAGCGTCAGCTTATAACTACAACGATCTCTGGGCAATCTGGGGCGAACCCATCAAGACACCTCTCCCACACATTTCCGGAAGCGACGTTGCCGGCACTGTGGTTGAAGTGGGTTCTGACGTCCGGAAACTAAAGGTTGGCGACAGGGTAGCCTCGCATTCGAATATGAGCTGCAGGGTGTGCGACGCGTGCACCTCAGGCAGGGAATATGACTGCGCAGATAGGACCATCTGGGGGTTCCAGACAGGGCCCCTCTGGGGCGGATTTTCGCAGTACACACACCTGCCTGAAGTCAACGTTGTGAAAATCGCGGACAATGTTTCGTTTAACGACGCGGCAGCAGTATCGATGGTTGGAATGACGTCTTGGCACATGCTAGTTGGCCGGGCCAAAATAAAACCGGGCCAACTCGTGCTTATCATGGGCGGCGGCTCTGGCGTGGGAATGGTCGGTATACAGATTGCCAAGCTCTACAACTGCACAGTCATTGCAACCGCAGGCAACAAGGACAAGATGGACAAGTGCATCGAGATTGGAGCGGACTATACTGTCAACCACCGGGAAGCCGACTGGTACAAGAAGGTGCGCGAAATCAACAAAAAGCTGGGCCAGTCCGGCGTCGATGTAGTGTTTGAGCACATCGGCAAGGCGACGTTCCCGCAAGAAGTTGGCCTACTCAAGATGGGAGGCACGCTAGTGGCGACAGGCGCAACAACCGGCTACGACACGACCCTAGATTTGAGGTTCCTATTCTTCAAGGGCACAAACCTGCTAGGCTCGACGCAGGGCACCAAAGCAGAGCTTGAAGACGTGATGTATTGGGTAAGCAAGGGCAAGATAAAGCCAGTCATTGACACGGTTTTACCGTTCTCAGATATGGTCAAGGGTCACGTCATGATGGCAGAGGCCCAGCAGTTTGGCAAGATAGTGACGACACCACAAAAGCTCTAAAAACCCTCCCCTTCTTCTCTGTTTCATGTTCCGAAGCCTGATCTTTGTCCCTGGCAACAGCACACGCTTTGTAGAAAAGGCCAAGGCACTGGCAGCCGACGTCCTTTGCTTTGATCTTGAAGACTCGGTTCCAATCAATGAAAAAGATGCGGCTAGGAAGATAATAGCCAAAGCGCTTGCTAGCCGGCAGCAATACGCTAGGCCTGTCTATGTCAGGACAAACTCGCCCGAATCGGGGCTTGTTGCTGCCGACCTCAAGGCAGCCATTCAAAAGGGCTTGGACGGGATTGTTATACCAAAGGTCAATGAAGCTGCGGAGGTCGTCAAGATAAGAAAGCAAGTCGCTGCGCTTGAAAAGGCAAGAAAGACAGGGAAAATAGCTCTGATGCCTTCAATTGAATCCGCGAAAGGGGTAGTGAACGCCTACAAGATTGCAGGCGCCGACGACCAGATAGACGCGCTTGTGTTTGGCGTGTTTGATTTTCTGAATGACATGCGGCTCGACTATGATGAAAACGATCCGACAGGTTACGCCTATGCCCGGGCGAAAGTGCCCGTTGACGCAAGGGCGGCAGGGGTGCATGCGATAGATGGGATTTGGCAAAAGATTGACGACACTGACGGCCTTGTCGCGGATGCTACAATTGCAAAGCGGCTTGGTTATTCGGGCAAAAGCATAATCCATCCAAGCCAAATAGACCCAGTTCACAAAGTCTTCCTTCCAACCAAGAACGAAATCGAATGGGCGAAGAAGGTAATCCAGGCCCTGGGCGAGGCGATGCAGAGAGGCAGCGGCAGAGGAGCAGTTAGGCTTGAAGGCAGAATGATAGACGCCGTGCACTACAAGCAGGCAAAGGCGATCCTAGAAGCTGCTCCCGC
>CBQWHN010000082.1:0-5375 GCA_967728685.1 uncultured Nitrososphaera sp. | reverse complement strand
CCTATCACAGTGTCCTTCGGTATAGCTATTCTATGGATCTGTTATCCGCAAATCCGTCTTTATTTGGAAGGGACTAGAGTCATTTCCTGCTTGATCTTGTGCGCTATCTTGGTCAGCTCTTCATTAGGCGCTACCCTGCGCGATGGCCACTTGCCGTCTGGGCTGTCATCGTTAAAACGCGGCACGATGTGAACGTGGACGTGTGGCACGATCTGATTTGCTGCTATTCCATTGTTCTGGCCGACACTAAAGCCGTCTGCCCTGACTGCCGAAACTATCGCCTTGGCAATCGCGGGCACCAACGAGTGGAGCTTGCCCACCTCGACATGAGGCATGTGGAGGAGGTCCTCGTAGTGTTTTACAGGTATTACAAGCGTATGCCCAGGGTTTATCGGGTACTTGTCCATGATGACAAGAAAATTAGGGTCGCGGTAGACCAGAGTCCCCGGCTCTTGGCCCGCTATTATTGAGCAGAATATGCACGATTTAGACATGTGAATGTGCCTACTTGTATGCATTACATGTTTATTTTTTGCTATTGTCCCCATACGAATTTTTAAATACACCAAAGTTCCGACTTTACCATGTACATGGCCGAAACACTCGAGCTTGAAAGCTTTGACATCAGTTTCTCTTTCCGCTGCCCCAAGTGCGACTACCTGAACGAGGAAGTACCCGCCAAGGATCTTTCAAGCGGCAACGCAGAGTGCGGCATGTGCGAAACCATTTTCAAGGTAGAGGGTCTGGACGCGGTGAAGATAATGGCCACTCTCGACTAGCGAATATTAAAATATGTACAGAGAGCCCCGATGAATGTATTGGAGCTTCAAAGCAGAAAGGCGATCGAGGGGCCGGCTAGGGCTCCACACAGGGCAATGTACAAGGCAATGGGCCTGACAAACGAAGATCTTGACAGGCCACTTATAGGTGTGTCCTCCACTTGCAACGAAGCAACACCTTGCAACATACACTTGGGCAAGCTGGCACAGAGCGCAAAGCGCGGTGTAAAGGACGCAGGCTGCACTCCAAGGGAATTTACCACTATTGCGGTTTCCGATGGAATAGCCATGGGGCATGAGGGAATGAAGGCGTCCCTCGTTAGCCGGGAGGTGATCGCCGATTCTATTGAAGTCATGGTCCGGGCTCACCAGTACGATGGCGTGGTGGGGATATCTGGCTGCGACAAGAGCCTTCCCGGCACATTGATGGGGATGGGCCGGCTCAACCTTCCATCAGTCTTCGTATACGGCGGGACAATCATGCCCGGATTATGGAATGGCAGACAGGTGACAGTGCAGGACGTTTACGAGGCAGTGGGCGCCTACGACGCCGGCAAGATGACGCTGCAAGAGCTTGTGAGCCTTGAAAACGTAGCCTGTCCCGCTGCAGGATCATGCGCCGGCATGTACACAGCAAACACGATGGCATCTATTAGCGAAGCGATAGGAATGTCATTGCCAGGAAGCGCTTCTCCTCCTGCAGAGAGTGAAAAAAGGCAGGAGATCTGCTACAATACCGGTAAGGCTATAATGAACCTGCTTGAAAACAACATACGCCCGCGCGACATCATGACCTTTGAAGCATTTGAAAATGCCATCATGATGGCAAACGCCATCGGAGGATCCACAAACGCTGTGCTGCACCTACTTGCGATAGCAAGGGAAGTGGGCGTAAGACTCACGCTGCCCGACTTTGAAAGGATCCGCAAACGCACTCCACACATTGCAGACATGAGGCCTGGCGGCGTCTATGTCATGCTCGACCTCGACAAGGTTGGAGGAGTGCCCGTGATACTGAACAGCCTGTTCAAGAAGGGGCTCTTGTGCGGCGAAGTAGTGACTGTTACCGGCAGGACAATGAAAGAGAACCTTGAATCTATGACCTTCAGTTACGGTACTGATGCCAAAGTAGTCAGGCATCTTGACAACCCTATAAAAAACCAAGGGACGCTCAAGATATTGAAAGGTACACTTGCGCCAGACGGCGCCGTCGTGAAACTTGCGGGCATTCAGAGCGAAAAGTTCGTCGGCAGGGCGCGAGTGTTTAATGCAGAAGAAAAAGCGTTTGACGCGATATCAAAGCGCAAGATAGTGGAAGGAGACGTGGTGGTCATCCGATACGAAGGTCCAAAGGGCGGGCCGGGCATGCGGGAGATGCTGGCAGTGACCGCGGCGCTTGTAGGGCAGGGACTGGGAGAAAAAGTGGCGATGGTTACGGATGGCAGGTTTTCAGGCGCGACAAGGGGCTTCATGATTGGACATGTTGCGCCTGAAGCGATGGTGGGCGGCCCGATAGCACTCGTGAAGGAAGGCGATGAAATAGCGATAGATACATCAAAGAGCAAACTCGACCTGATAGTCTCGAGGACAGAACTGAAGAAAAGAATGAAAAAATGGAAGCCTATCCATCCACACTATAAGACCGGCGCCCTTGCAAAATACGCGTCGCTGGTTCAGTCTGCTTCTGAAGGTGCAGTGACGGTTCCGGTAAAGGTTTAAATGATATCTGCAGAGCACATAGACCGATAGGCTAGGAGAACATGAACAAAGGTGGTTACTTTTGGTCAGCTTGCTGGCAGCTCGATCCAGATACAAAAGCTAGTCACGTCTGAAAACCAGTTTGAACTTTTCAAAAAGCTCTACACGCTTTACGACAAGGTGTTCATCCTAGAGTCGCTCATAGGGCCAAAAGAGCTTGCCGAGATATCGGTCATTGGCTTCGACCCCGAAGCCACAGTTAGCTGTGATTCCAAGAAATTCACAGTCCGAGACAGAAAAGGCAAGATCGTTCAATGCTCGTCTGTTACAGAACCGCTTTCGCAGCTGCGGGAATTGATGCCGAAAGTGAGCGACGAGCACTTCCGGTACGTTGGAGGTGCGGTGGGATACATCAGCTACGACGCAATACGCTTCTGGGAGCACATGCCTATCAAGGGCAAGAAGAGCAACACCTTTCCACTGCTTGAATTTGGGATCTACCAGGATGGAATATTGTACAACCACAAGGAGAACCAAGCTTACTACTTTTTCCTAGGCAAGTCTCGGTTGCAAGAAATAGAACGCATGATGGCAAATGTCAGGAGCAAAGCCACTCGCTTTTCTTATTCGACGCCTCGCAGGAATATGACGAAACAGCACTTTGTGAAAATGGTGAAAAAAGCCAAGCAATACGTCTACGACGGTGATGTCTTTCAGGTTGTTCTTGCAAAGAGCATAAAGTTCACGGTCAATGGCAGCATGATTGACCTGTACGCGAGCCTGCGCGAGGTGAACCCTTCACCGTACATGTACCTGCTCAAAGTATCTGAACGATGCATAATTGGCTCCAGCCCGGAGATGCTAATCCGTGTTACAAACGACTTTGTAGAAACATTCCCGATAGCAGGTACAAGGCCCATAGTGGAAGACGAGAGGAAGAATGAAGAGCTGCGTCAAGACTTGCTCAAAGACGAAAAAGAGCTCGCCGAGCATACAATGCTCGTAGATCTAGCAAGGAACGACATCGGTAGGGTGTGCGAATTTGGCACAGTCAGAGTAAAAGAGCTCATGACGGTCAAGCGGTTCAGCCACGTGCAGCATATTGTATCGCACGTGGTGGGCAGGTTGCAGAGAAGTTATGATTCGTACGATGCTTTACGGGCAGTATTTCCAGCCGGGACGGTGTCCGGTGCGCCGAAGGTTCGCGCGATGGAAATAATAGACGAGCTCGAGCCCACGCTCAGGGGTCCGTATGCAGGCGCCCTTGGCTACTTTTCCTTCAATGGCTCCTGCGACTTTGCAATTACGATAAGGTCACTTTTCGTAAACGGCAAGAACGGCTACGTAGAGTCCGGCGCAGGCATTGTCATGGACTCGGACCCAGAAACGGAATGGGCAGAAACCGAGCATAAGGCAAACGCCATGCTTTCAGCCCTAAAGAAGGCGTCGAAGTAAGCCACCCTTTCGCTCAATCTTGCAACCAGTTTTTACCCCTTTTTGCCAAGCCTTGTGCTTGATCAAGCACAAAAAGAATGGTTTCCTGTAGCCGGCCCAAAAAATGTCGTCAAAAACTATAAGCGATATATTGCTCTGATACTAATAGTTGTAATATGATAGACATGAGTACATTAGGGGCGGAACTGTATAGTAGATACTATATGATAGCATATGCACATTTCACGTTGCAATAATCAAAAGTTTAGTGGCTTGTTGGGGGCCTTGCAAACATGTTATTTGGATTAGTGTGGTATTCCACTGCAAGCCCTGGGTCCTTCTGTCTTCCAGTAAGTATGCCAACCACTACTTCATCGCGCTTAATCACACCTTCCTTGCGTAGTTTTCTCACGCCGGCAGGGACAGCTCCGGACGCCATTTCACAGTCAAAGCCGTTCAGTCCGACTATCGACATGCCGTCGCTCATTTCCTCATCGCTCACTTGCACGACAATGCCGTTAGTGAAATCGAGCGCGCGCAGCGCTTTGGCGATATTTGCAGGTTTTCCTATCTGGATGGCAGTTGCATGGGTCTTTGGCCTAATACCTTTCTTGTCCAGATGCGCATAATAGCGGTCGACCATTGCAAGATCCGGCCTGCCACTATTCCAAGTCAGCCGCTTACCTTCGAATATACCATTGTAAAGTTCGTAGAATGTGTTTGCACCTTCTGCGTTCACTATTGCCATGCGTGGGATCTTCTTGATCCAGCCCCATTCATACAGTTCTATGAGGCATTTGCCGCAGCTCGAAGTGTTACCCAGCGCTCCGCCTGGATATACTATCCAATCTGGAGGGTTCCAGTCGAGATGCTCCAATACTCTGTAAACAATAGTCTTTTGCCCTTCAAGGCGGAACGGGTTAACCGAGTTGACAGTGTAGCCGCCGATTTTCTTGGCGTTTTTGAGCGATGCCGCAAGGGCATCGTCAAAGTTCCCCTGCACTTGTATCACCTGCGCACCAAACTGGAACGCCTGCCCAAGCTTCCCGGGCGCGATCTCGCCCTTTGGAATATAGACGTCGCAGTCCATGTTTTCATTGGCAGCGTACATGGCAGCAGAAGCCGACGTGTTGCCTGTAGAAGCACAGACTATCTTCCTTACTCCAAGCATCTTTGCGTGGGTCACCGCGGTCGACATGCCATTGTCCTTGAACGAGCCGGATGGGTTGTAGCCCTCGGGCTGAAGCAGCAAGGCATTATGGTCCATTTCAGTGTAGTCCGCGGCCTTGCTCATGCTGTAGGGCTTTGAGAGGCGGCCTTCAGAGCCGTCAAGGGACACCAATACACGCGCGCATTCCTCAAAACTTTCAGTATCAATGCCGGCGAAATTGATAAGGTCGCGGAAGCGCCATACACCACTTTCGTTGTAAATGTTGCCCCCATGGTTACGCCGCTGATAGAACG
>CBQWHN010000081.1:0-5381 GCA_967728685.1 uncultured Nitrososphaera sp. | reverse complement strand
AGACCCTGACTAGGCCATAAATCTCGAGGTCTAGAAGCGTCTTGTTGAATTGCGAATCGGCAAGCGTAACGCCGTCCTTTGTTAGATCTTTCATGAGGTCGGTGTCCGTCATTGTGCCTGCTTGCCTTATCTTTTCATACATTAGGTTTCGGATAGGATATTTCATATTGTTTACCTGCAAAATGTCTTTACTACGCCGTATAATGACCCATAGATTAAAGCAATTGGTGCTTGTATAGTTGGTTCAATGGTGCATGTGAACCCTCTCAAACTCAAGCAGATCCAAGAATACGGTGAGGATGTCATTCAATACACTGAAGCAAGTCAATCCCTTAAAAAGTATATCACGCGGAAGGGTAGGGTATATCGAATTTCGAATTCTTCTTAAGCACAGAACTTAGCTGCATGAAATGCTCGTTGCTACTCGTGTCTGCCATAAGGAAGGTTCCATAGTCTTTTCGTATCTCTTTTTCGAATTTATCTTTCAATGCAAATAATATATTTGAATAATGGATTATTCCCTTGAGGGATTCCTCTACAATGGCTTCAGATTGAGGAAAGGGCATAATTTGAAATGCAATACCGTTTGCCCAATTCAGGCTGACTATTCCACCACCTACAGCCCTGGCGGTAGCCGCCATTACTCGCAGGAAGTCCTCGAATCCGTACTCTGTAAGCTCATGAATAACAAGCTTTTTCCAAGGATCTATCACGATTTCCATGAACTGTACCGGTACCTTGCCTACTATTTTTGAATTGCTCATGACTTTCGAGTCGGCAGAGCCTTCACGCAAATAACTCTGAGCTATCTTTTATGCGCCTACTCTATGAAATCATCTGACTGGAAAGTGATGAAGCATTGACCAGGATTCAAATAATTGCAACCGATGGAAGGATCCAGAAAAAGATGGTCTTGATAGACGACACGAGCAATGGAATTCATAAAGTAATTGACAAATCTGGTGCGGCTTAACCATGTTAAGCCAGTCTTAAATCAAGCGGGGGCGGTTCTCAATTACCCATTCTGCTGCCCTGCTCGCGGGTCTTCTGGTCTGCCAAGCTTATGCTTAAGCGGGCAGGGCGATTATATTCCTGAACATCCACCGATAAACCATGGAAATTAAATGTGCTGATTGCGAATGCTCGCCTGCCGACTGTAGGTCAAGCCCGTCACCGAGCGAATGTCCAAATTGCACAATGAAAGAATGCTGCTGCTGGGCCGCTATCCACTAAACTGATATTATGTAATATAATCAAGCAATTGTAGCATTGTCAACTTTAGAAACCTTGGATGTCCCGAGGGCCATGAAGATTACCCCTGCGATCAAAGCAGGTATTGAAGCCAGCTCTATGCCAAGGACCGGCGTATCATTACTCGGAAGAGTTGGTATCGGTGCCTTGCCAAGGGCGGCTGGTTCGGCCTTGCCTTTCAATGAGATCGCATTAGAAACAATCGGCAAGGAATAGACTAGCCCAGCTACTCCGGCAGCTATCAAAATCGCGCCAATCTTGGCATTCCGCGAGATCATTGTGTGAAACAGCTCTAGATTTTGCTATTAATCCATGCCTTAACCTAGTTAACTCTAGAGCTCTTGCAGCTTGTCACTTCGTTGTTGATTTCAGCAGTATACCTCCATTCTTTTCTAATGTTTTCACTGAAAGTGCCATCCGCAGATATCGCGACCTGCCCTTTAGGGAATGGTTATATGGAAAACAACGGCAGAATGCTTTTTTCGTTATTTTCAATCCGATTTGAATCATCTAGAGGTAATAATCATCCGTAAAATGTCTTGTCCATTGGTTTGGGCATCGCATATGTAATGTTTTTCTTTATTGACTCATACCAGTCCTCGACATCCTTTGTTATCGATGGCCGCACAAGCCTTATCGCCTTGGCAAAGTCGGCGTTTGACACGATCTCTGATTTCGCCTGCATTGCATTCACCGCCGCCTCCCTGCACAGCGCTACGAGATCGGCGCCGCTAAAGCTCTTTGTAGACAGGGCAATGCTTGCCGGGTTAACATCTTTTGCAAGAGGCATCGGCTGGGTTATTATCTTCAGTATCTCCTGCCTGGCCTTTTCGTCCGGCGATCCTACATATATGATGAGATCCAGCCTTCCAGGCCGGAGCAATGATGTGTCAATGAGGTCGGGCCGATTCGTTATACCGATTACCACAACGCCAGCACTCCCTGAATCGTCCATTTCAGTCAGTATCTGGCTGAGGACACGCTCGTTGCCCGACAAGTCCTCTTCCTGCCCCCTCGGCCTTGCAAGAGAATCCAACTCATCGAAAACGACGATGCAGGGCGATGAGGCCTTGGCTTTTCGGAAGATCTCGCGAATGGCTTTCTCAGACTCGCCTACCCACTTGCTGAGCACTTCAGGACCGCGGACTACGATAATGTTTGCGCTGCTCTCGGTGGCAAGTGCCTTTGCTAAGAGTGTCTTGCCCGTGCCTGGCGGGCCATAGAGCAGTGCCCCGCGTGGAGGCTTGATGCCCATCTTTACAAATTTATCAGGCTCCTTGATGGCCGTTATGAGGTTGTCATGCAATGTACGCTTTGCCTCGTACAGCCCGCCAACGTCGTTCCACTTCACGCGGGCGACCTCTACATAGAATTCCCGCATAGCGGTCGGTATGATCTCTTTCATCCCTTCCTTAAAGTCGCGGTTTGTAATGACCATGCCCTCGAGGACTTCTGGGGATATCTTGTCGCCTTCCAAGTCTATTTCGGGAAGGTATCGCCTGAGCGCCTTCATCGCGGCCTCCCTGCACAGAGCCTTAATGTCTGCGCCAGTGTACCCGTGCAATTCTGACGCAAGCTCTTGCAGGTCGATGTCTTCGGACAGCGGCATTCCGCGGGTATGTATCTGCAATATCTCGAGACGACCCTCTGCGTTTGGAACGCCTACTTCTATTTCCCTGTCAAACCGACCGGGGCGCCGCAGCGCGGGGTCGAGGCTTTCCGGCCTGTTGGTGGCACCAAGAACAATTACCTGCCCCCTCTCGGACATGCCGTCCATGAGGGCAAGGAGCTGGGCCACAACACGCTTTTCAACGTCGCCAAACGCTTCTTCCCTCTTTGGTGCAATGGCATCAATCTCGTCAATGAATATTATGCTAGGCGACGACTCGCGGGCTTCCTTAAAGATGTCGCGAAGCCTGGCTTCTGTCTCGCCGTAATACTTGTTCATAATTTCGGGCCCGTTGATAATGAAAAAGTTCGCTTCAGACTCTGAAGCAAGTGCCTTTGCGATCAATGTCTTGCCGCACCCAGGCGAGCCATACATCAGGATACCGCTATGTGGTTCTATGCCAAGCCTTGCAAAGACTTCTGGATGGCGCATGGGAAGCTCTACTATTTCGCGCAAGCGTTTTATCTGCTCCTTCATGCCGCCTATCTCTTCGTATGTCACGCGCGGTTTTCTGTCACTCGTGATCTCAGCCATTATCGTGAGCTTGGTCGGCCGCTCTATCCTGACTATGGCCTTTGGCGCGACTCTTTCGACCTTGAAATCCATCTGGTTTCCCAAGATGACAACCGAAATTTCGTCGCCCTCGCCCACCGGATAGCCCTTGAGCCTGTTTTTCACAAAGTCGCAGAACTCTTTGTCTACCGTAATGCTGCTGTCACCTAATGGCATAAGGGTTATGCTCTTGGCCTGCCTACATTCAATCTTTTTGACATTCAAAAGATCATTGAGCCCGACGCCGGCGTTCTTCCTCGTCTGACCATCTATCCTAATAATGTCGTTTTCTTTTTCTTCCTCGTCAGCCGGCCATGCCGTGACTGCAGTATTGCGCTTCCCGACAAGCTCGACTACTTCGCCTGCCTGAATTCCAAGATGCTCCATATAACGCGCGTCTATCCTTGCGCGCCGCTTGCCCACGTCGCGGTGCTTGGCTTCTGCTACCCTGAGCTGAACGGGAGTTGATTCGCCGCTTCCCGCGCGCACCTTTTTCAAACTTTAGAAGCCCCCGGCATTGTCACTTCATTTTTACGGACTGCCTGCTTACGTTTGTCACTTCGATCTCGCCGACTCCTTCGACGCTCTTGATCGATTCTTCGAGCCTGTCCATCTGACCCTCGGCGTCATCTAGCAAAAAGTCTCCGACTATGGCCTTCAGGCCAAAAGCAATAGGCTCCATCGCGTGGCCCTTCATCTCCATCCCTTCAGGCATGGAACTTTTTATCGACAGAACAACGCTGTCAAGGTTGGACTCAGCTTCCGCAGGCAAAATCCTTATCCTTGCTACCAGCCGCGCCATGTCTACGGGCCCTCAAAACCACAACCTACGCACTTGTATGATCTAGCAAACTCGCGGCAGGATTCGCAGCGCCACATGAGCACGTAGCCACAGCTTGGGCAGTAATACTTGACACATTCATCGTTAGGCATAATCGGTCTGCTGCATGAGGTGCAAACCGGCAACTGCAATGGCTTGGACATAGGTGCTCTCTTAAGGCTAACCGAATTTATATCTTGCTTAGCTGTTGTCTATGAGGCGCCTGATCTCATTGCCAAGCAGCGCCTTTGCTATACGAGCAGCGCTCTTTGCTCCAAGGATCTTGGCCAGCGCAGCGGAGTGAAAGTCAAAGTCGCCGCTGGTTGATACTTCTTCCAGTTTCTCCGGCGAAATTGCGGAAAACAGCCCATCTATGGCCTTGTTATCGAGCCGCTCCAATAGTTTCCTTGCAAGAAGCATCTTTTCGAACTCGGCGCCGAACATTGACAGCCAGTTCTTTTCATACTGTAAGAGCAATTTATCATCATTTTTCTTAGCTGCCTCAGCCACTGCCCGCCCAGCGAGAAGACCTCCAATGCCGCAAGTATAGATCCCGCCTGCGGTAGTCGGCTTGCTCTGGCCAGCTGCGTCGCCCACTATTACTGTCCTGTCAGACACGAAATTTTCCATCGGGCCGTTGACCCATATCGGGGCGTACACTTTGCGCACTACTGAATGCTTGCCCTTTTCTTCAATGTATGACTGAAGCGTGCTTGCCGCATTAATGCCTCTGCCGGCCACCCCGACCTTGCCACTCCCCTGCGCCGTCGGGATTATCCATGCAAAAAAGCCTGGGTAACGCTGGCTGTCAAATGCGACTTCGATGGTGTCTCGCTCTATCCACGGCGCGTAAACCTCATACTGGGCTGACTGCAGGACGCCTTCCCGGTTTCTAGCAATTATTGACGCGACGCCTCTGGCGTCTAGAAAGTAGTCGCATGTAAAATCGACTTCAGACGTCTTGACAATGTAGCCAGTGCTGTCTTTTGAAAACGATCTCATTGCACATTTTACTTTTATTTCTGCGCCCAGCTTTTGTGCCTGAAAAGCAATCTGCTTGTCAAAAGCGCGCCTGTCAAGCACCATCAC
>CBQWHN010000080.1:0-5403 GCA_967728685.1 uncultured Nitrososphaera sp. | reverse complement strand
GTGACTGACGGCACAAGGACGCTTGGACTCGGATCCCTAGGGCCAGAGGCAGCCCTTCCAGTGATGGAGGGCAAGGCTGTACTGTACAAGGAGTTTGGTAATGTCGACGCTTTTCCGATATGCCTGCAGACTACGGACGCAGATGAAATAGTAAAAACGGTCAAGAACATTGCGCCGGTGTTCGGCGGAATAAACATCGAGGACATCGAGACCCCAAAGGTCCTCAAGATCGTGGAAAGGCTGACAGACGAGCTGGACATCCCGGTCTTTCACGACGATCAACACGGCACCGCTGTCGTTACTCTGGCGGCGCTCCTAAACGCGCTGCGGCTCACAAAGAGAAAGCCGGAGGACACTAGCGTGGTAGTGGCCGGCGCAGGGTCAGCCGGCTATGGCATTGCGAAAATCTTACACGCGATTGGGATACGCGATGTGGTAGTCACCGATTCGCAGGGCGTTATCTCAAAGGCAAGAGCTTTGGAGACCATGAACAGGTACAAGGAGGAGCTTGCCTCGATAACGAGCCCCAAAGAAGGCATCACCACACTTGCTGATGCCGTCAGGGGTAAGGACGTTTTTATTGGCGTTTCCGGAGTCAAGAACCTCATGACTGCCGGAATGGTGAAATCCATGAACAAGGATTCGATAATATTCCCACTCACCAACCCGGACCCTGAAATACATCCAAAAGAGGCTTTTGATGCCGGCGCGAGGGTGATAGCTACGGGCAGCTACAAGTTTGAGAACAGGGCCAACAACGCGCTAGTCTTCCCATTCACGATGAGGGCAATCCTCGATAATAGGATACGGAAGATAAGCCAAAAGCTGCTCGTGAATGTTGCTTATGCTCTTGCAGACCTCATATCAAAAGAAAAGCTGAGCTCATTCAACATCCTCCCGGAAGTGACAAACCCAAGAATACAGGAAGCGGTCAACAAGGCAGTGCGCTCTGCTACTGGCTGAGCTTGTTCTTTAGCCATTCTTTTGCTCTTCTCTCAGCCATGTGCTTTCTTAGGATTATCATGGCCATCTCGTAGAAGGTCACTCCATTCTTTTGTGACTGAGCATCAATCCACCTCAGCCCCTCGGCCAGCTCAGAATCGTTCTCAGACATGACAACCAGGTCGTCTATGATTCCCATGAACTGATCGTCAATGGCGTCTTTGCTGCCTAGCATTTCTGGAGTTGCATATCGCGGTAGCGATTTTACATGGTGATTCAAGCACTGTTGACATTTTGAATATATTATGTTGACAAGGCGGCACGCAATTCTGATGAAAAATTTGGGCTCCGGCATTCAAAGACTTAAAATATATCCTCACTTTGATCGTAGTGTCAAATGGCTATTGGTGGTTATCTCTCGTTGGTTGGAGGATTTGCAATTTGAAGGTAAAATTTGGCTTTACGCAGGGACTCAACGTCGCCAGGCTTGGACTTGACGAAAACCAGATCATGACTGCCGCGCAGATGGCAGACAGGCTGGGCTACGACTCAGTGTGGGCAATGGATCACTCTAACGTGCCGCAGTGGAAGAATGCAATTGTAAACGACGCGTGGCTCATGCTTGCGGCTCTTGGAGCAATAACGCACAACGTCGAGCTTGGGGCATGCGTGACCGATGCAATCAGGAGGCACCCGTCTGCAATCGCGCTGTCCGCGATCACGCTTGACAGGATAACCCACGGCCGTGGCATCCTTGGCATCGGAGCGGGCGAGGCCCAGAACGTGGTCGACTTTGGGATCGAATTCAGCAAGCCCGTAACAAAATTCAGGGAGCAGCTTGAAGTCATCGAGCGGCTATTCGAGTCAGATCCTGATCATCGCGTCAACTACGACGGCGAATACTACAAGCTCATCGATGCCTGCCTGCAGGCAAAGAGCGTAAGGAAGCCGAGGCCGCCCGTATACATCGCTGCCGGTGCACCAAAGACGCTGGAACTATGCGCGACGTACGGCGACGGCTGGATCCCGATAGGCTACACGCCAGAGCTCTTCAAGCACCACGCAAACGTGATCAAGGATCACGCAAAGAAGCAGGGCAGGGACCTTTCTAACTTCCAGTTTGCAAACGACGTGGATGTGTATTTTGCCGAAGACGGCGAAGAGGCATGGAACAAGATGAAAAACGCAGTCAAGGTGAGCCTCTTCAAGCCAGAGCTTCTCAAGGTTCACGGGATAGAACAGGACTCTGAGTTTGACTTCCGCAGGTATTTTACAGAATACGCCATGAACAAGCCGGAGCTAATGGAGCAGATGAAGCGCGCTGCCATGAAGATTCCTGACAGCGTAGCCCGCACTGCAATCGGAGTCGGCAAGCCCGACGATGTAATCCAGATGCTAGAGCGTTTTATTAAGGCCGGGACCAACCACTTTATTGTAAGGTTCTGGGGAGAGGGCTACTTCAGAAGCATCGAGCAGTTTGGCAACAAAGTCATCCCGTACTTCCGGGAACAGGCGAAAAAGTAGTTAACTCTACGTACCTGGGCTGTGTGCTAGTGCTGCAAATAGCAGCCTGCTTTGAAAAATGCCACGTGCTTAGCTATGGATAACAGGTTCTTTAGAGTGGATTATTGCGTAATTTGGGCGTAGGCTTACTGGAACAAGTCAAGTGAGAGCGTTTTTTTCACTTCTTTCTTGCCATGCCCATTGCCGACAGGCTCAGCATCGAACTCCATTTCGCACAGCGCATCGGCAAACTCTTTGGCAAAGCCGTGGAACGTGTAGACCTTGTCAGGCCTGCACTGCTCGACCGCTGCCACCAGCTCTTTATAGTCGCAGTGATCTGAAAGGGGCATCACGTAATCGAGCCCCATCATATACTTGTAGCGACTGGCAATGGCCCATCCTGTGAACCCGATGGTCACCGCGCCGTACCTGTCTTTCATTTCTCTCACAAATGCGTTCCTGCCAGACATGAGCGGCGCGACCATTACCCACGGGCTGCTCTTTGACAGTAGCCCATGCTCTTCTGCCTGTCTTCGCGTTATGCCGCGTGCCAACTTTACTCCAAGCTCTGAATATATTGAATTGATCTTGGCGACCGAGTCATGCATTATGGGGTCCCAATGGCTGAATAGCTTTGTCAACAGCTGCGCCTTTCCAAGAGTATAGCCCATCAATATGACGGGAATGCCAAGGTCGTACATTTCAGAAATTATCTTGTTTGTCCTGTGCGTTATCTCTGACAACGGTGGAAAGACGTATTCGGGCCGGCCAAAGGTCGACTCTATTATCAGTGTCCGCGCGCGAGGTAGTATTGCCGGCTTCATGAATGCCCGCTCGCGAATTGAAAGGTCGCCAGTATAATAGAGATCATCGCCAATCAAGAGGCCACGAGAGCCAAGAATGTGGCCCGTGTCTACCAACTGGAAGCCGTTGTGATCTTCGGCCGGATCAACAATTTCATAGCCTCTTGCCCGAGCAATGAGAGCCGTTTCCTTTGATGCAAGCACCTGCGTTTTGATCTTTTTCCTACCGCGCCGGTGTAGGTGGTCAACATGAGCGTGTGAAACAAACGTGAAATCGCACTCTACGGCGTGGGAAGGGTCAAGTGCTATCGTGGCACCGCTCTGCTGCACCATTATCCCTGATTGGTCAAGCGTTACTCTTCCCGTCATCCCGAGCTGTCATGCCTAGCTGTCTGTAACTATTTTAACATTTAGTTACTCCGTAACTCCGCTACTATGGAGGAAGGCTAAAAGCACCAGAACGCGATTTAATAGTTGTTGAAGCTCAGCCGGCAAGTCATTGTGTGGTCGGTGGTACTCTATTTGGCACTGAGCATCCCTGTGAGTCTGCTACATGAGCTTGGTCATGTTTATGTTTGCACTGCCAACGGCTTTGATTATCGTATGTGGGTCGACGCGACAGGAGGCCATATGATTTGCTCTGGAAGGCCGCAGCATAGTTTTGTCTACAACGCTATGGGCGGTGTCTTTGGGATAGCCGGAAGCGGCGCCATAATAGCGGTCTGGTTGTTTGTCAAGAGACACTATGCCATTTTAGCAGTTGGTCTGGCATATTCTGTGGATCAGGCCGCCAAGATAATTTTTGAAGGACTCTACACCAAAACCTATGAGTCAGGGGCAATAGATGGATACATCACCGCCCTGCAGGTTGCCTCATGGCTTGGATTCATGCTTTACTTTGCGAGGATCAGGGAGTCGGCAACGATTGCTGCCAGCGACATTTAAGAATGGGCCGCATGCAAGCTAGAATGCTTGATCAACCTTGGCATCCTGATCTCCGGCAGGGGGAGCAACATGGACGCAATCCTCTCCGCGATCAAGTCAGGCAAAATAAAAAATGTCAAGCCATCAGTTGTAATTTCAAACAAGCCCGATGCACCGGGGCTAAAAATCGCTTCTGAAAAATACGGCGTTCCGACAAAGCTGATACCGCCGGACGACCTGAAGGGTTGGGAATATGACGAAAAAGTTGTTGCTGCGTTGCAAGAACATGGAGTCACTCCCCAATCCGGCCTCATATGCCTTGCAGGCTTTATGAGGATAATAAGCCCAGAATTTGTAAGAAAGTACAAAATGAGAATACTTAACATTCACCCAGCGCTTCTGCCGTCGTTCCCAGGCCTGCACGCGCAAAAACAGGCACTTGAATACGGGGTCAGGGTCACAGGCTGCACGGTCCACTTTGTGGAAGAAGGTGTCGACTCGGGGCCGGTCATACTGCAAAAGGCACTGCCAGTCATGGATGGTGACACCGAAGAAACCCTGTCCGAAAGGATACTAGAACAGGAACACCAGCTCTACCCAGAAGCAGTAAGGCTGTTTGGCGATGGCAGGATAAAAGTGCAGGGCCGCAGGGTCTCAATAACCTAGTATCTAATATCGTTCATCTTCTTTTGACTAGTGCAATTGACCCGGCCAGTATGCTTCCAGCTATAAAGAAAGCGAAATATGGACTTGCCGAGCCAAACGCGTCAGACGATACCCCTGCCACGATGGGCCCTGCAGTCCACCCTGTGCCAAACAAGGTGTTATAGACCCCGAGCTTTGCTCCTATCTGGCCGGATGGCGTGTCCCTAGTCACGAGGCTGAAGGTGACGGGGTAGAATATGCTGGTGGCAAGCCCAACGAGCGCGATGGCAACCGCGAATGACAACATCGAAGTGAACGCAAACGAAAGCAGCATGGCTATCGCAGTGGCCGAAACAGCAAGCACAAGCGCGAGCACACCGTACTTTGCTATCCGTGGCACAAGCATCAAGGTAGCAAAGCGCGATATCCCGAACACAAAGAACAATATCTCGATGTCTTGGCTTGTCAGCGATGCGTCGCTCATGTATGCAGGAAGCACTGCAAGCACAACGCCGAAAGTTATTGCGTAGTACAGGATAACAGAACTGAGCGTTGGATGCACGGCTATTTCCCTGACTATCTGCCT
>CBQWHN010000079.1:0-5432 GCA_967728685.1 uncultured Nitrososphaera sp. | reverse complement strand
TTATCATAGAGGCTACGCACCATGGGCCAACATCGCTGAAAAAGCCTGTCCTGTTTGTAGAGCTGGGCTCATCAGAAAAGCAGTGGGGCGACAGAAGTGCCGCGGCAGTCATATGCGAAACGCTGCTTGGCATGATTGATAACGGCATTGAGCGTTGTGAAAAGGTGGGAATCGCGCTCGGGGGCACGCATTACCCGGCAAAGTTCAACAAGCTGCTGCTGGAAACAGAGTTCGGCCTTGCAGCTGTGGCATCAAAGCACAATCTTGAAACAATTGACGAGCAGATGCTGCACCAGATGATAGAAAAGAGCGTGGAAAAGGTAACGTACATTGTTCTAGACAACAAAGGCCTTGGAAGCCAGAAGGACAGGATAATGAAAATGGCGGAAAAAACTGGGCTTGAAATATGCAAACTATAGCGTTATTTTGAAATACATGTTTGCCGCTAAATGTATGTGCACAAACAGCTTAAGTCAACCGATGTTTACGACATAATTGTCAGAATTCCGGAAGGCAAGGTTACGACTTATGGTGACATTGCCAAGATCCTTGGGCATCCCGGCGCTTCGCGCGCAATCGGCAAGATTTTGAACAATAACCCAAACCCAATTGTCGTGCCGTGTCACAGGGTCGTCATGTCAAACGGCGATGTAGGTGGCTACGCATTTGGCAAGGCAAAGAAGAAGGAGTTGCTGAAAAAAGAAGGTGTACGTTTTATGCGCGACGGCGTGCATGACTTTGCAAGATGTAGGACAAACCTTGCCAAATTCTGCTAACGGGACTTGCCTTCTTTTACAAGCTCACGCAGGTGTGCAAGCGATCTTACCTGGCCTCCGTTGACCTTCTTGTACAGCTGCCAGTAGGTTTCGTTGGTGATGTCCTTCCTTTCCTTGAGAACTTTGAGGTGGTAGCGCATCGACCTCACCCTTATCACATAAACTTCTTTCTTTCCGACCCTTGCCGTTTTTTTGCCTTTCTTAGAGCCGGGCCCCTTGCCGTGAACCTTCCAGACAGAGCGCTTTTCAATCGCCCTACGCCTTGAGGTTCCCGCTAGCTGGACTGTCCATATCGCGCCGCTCTTTACGAGCGAGCGTATATTTTCACGCGTAATTGAGTCCGCAACGTCTTCGAGTCTGTCGGGTTCGAAGCGGATCCTATTGGCGCCAACGCCAAGAATTCTTGCTGCAAGCTCACGCTTTTTTGAAATGTTGACCACCATTATTCCTTCTTCTCCTCTTCTTCCTTCTTTGGCATCAGCTTGCCAGCGTTCAGTACTTTGATGCCAAGCTCGTTGGCCTTGGCGATTATCCCTATCCTCTTTCTCTTGCCTACTGTATGTCCCAGCCGCGCTGCGTCCCTTTTCGGATCCAGCCTTGACAGCTCGGCCATGTTGTGAACGACGTTGTCAGTGTAGCCGGACGGGTGCAGACCCCTTGCCACTCTTGGACCTCTGTAGCCGACCTTGACTATTGCCGGCATGCCTGACTTTTGTTTCCTCATCTTGTTGTCTTTGCCCTTGGGCTTTCTCCAGTTCTCGGCCAGCCTGTCGTACCTCCAACTCTCCTGCCTGATGAACTTGGGTCGCCTTTCAGCGACCTTTTTCCTGGCTGCTATTATTTCCTCATTAATTACCATGGCGGTACTTAGGACAAAAGATTTCTCCATTACAATAAATATGTTACTGGCTTCTCTTCATTGCAAAGAGCGTAAGGGTGTAGCAAGATCCTTTGTACGTCACGTCAACTGAAAGCGAGAGGGATCTATTGTCTTCGGCCGTTTTCGCAAACCCAAGTGCAGTTCTTATCGTTTCTATCTCTTCTTTGTAAAGCCGGCGAGAATATTCCCACATGCCCGGGTGCTTGTTTGTCTTTGCGGCGGCTTCGAGAACTTCTGAAACGGCTGGGACCTCAAGGGTCTGCTCATTGACGCTCGCGGCCTGGCCGCTCGCTGCGCAGGCCCGAACCTCGAGCCAGCCGTCATCAAATTCCAACACCGATTTTTTGTATGTGGCCGCATTATATTGTTACCGAGAATGAGGCGGGCTGAATATTTAATAAGGAATAGCTGCATGATAACACCTAATTCGCAAACCGTCTTATTAAGACGATTATGGTGAGTAATGCTTGGCAGAATCGACTATGAGCGCTGACGGGGAACAAGGTAGCCGGCATGTGTACATGCCTGACGAGCTCGTGCGCTTTATCCAACGCAACACATACTCGCTCCTCATTAAAGGATTCGCAGGCACCGGCAAGACCACACTTGCTCTAACTATCTTGAAGGCCATTGGTAGCAAGAACAACTTTTTTTATGTTTCAACAAGAGTGTCCCCAAAACAGCTTTTCCAGTATTATCCATGGCTTGAAACATTTGTCGAACAGCCAAAGTCCACAAACGCCGGGGACGCCAACGAGCATGTCCTGATGCCAAGTTTCGAAGATGCCAGGCTTGACGAACCCGAGTCACTTTTTGAGCGCATCACCAACCAGCTGATGGATATCAAGTCGCCAATAATCGTAATCGACAGCTGGGATGCCATTGCATCTTTCATGGACAAGGAGGCGCGCCTGAACAACGAGAGAGTGCTCCAGACTTGGAGGGAGAGAGCAGGAGCCAAACTGATATTCATAAGCGAGCATCCTGCTGACACCACGCTTGACTTCCTTGTTGACGGCATTTTGGAACTGAAACAAAGCTACTACGAAAACGTGCGGGTGCGTGAAATATTCCTGCTCAAGCTCCGGGGCGTGCGTATAGAAAGGCCGTCATACATCTATACGCTCGACAACAGCATCTTCCGCAGCTTTGCCCCGTACAGGCCGGTCAAGTTCAAGCCAGAGCCGCGCAAAAAAACTGCATCAGGCGACGGGATTGCAACAGCCGATCATGTCAGGAGCGGATACCCTGTACTGGATGGCTCGCTTGGCGGCGGCTTTCCAAGGAAGGGAGTAGTCCTGCTCGAGCTGGACTCGCATGTAAACACTGTGGTCGCCATGGCGTTTCTTGAGAGGATTGTTTCAAACTTTGTTTCAAACAACAATCCCGTGCTGTTCCAGCCATTTGACTGGATGGATCCACACACCATAATGAACTACCTTGGGCCGTCAATGCCTGCAAGCAAAAAGAGCCTTTTCAAAATACTGTGGACACGCAAGGTAGGAGACATGGCCGACAACATCATGTTGCTGGACAAGAAACGGCACATCGACCCATTGATAGCGGCACTTGCCCAGATAAAACAAAAGCATCCCGGCAGACTACTATTGAACATCATGGGAACTGACATCATGCAGAGATCCTATGGCCAGAAAGGCGTAAAGAGTGGGATGGAAAACCTGCTATCCGATGTTAGAATAAGCGCGGATCTCTCTATAGCCGTCATCAGCTACTCGCAAGAGGATGTGCTCAACTACCTTTCAGAAGTTTCAGACATGCACCTGCGTTTTATGATGATAAACGACACACTGTTCCTGCAGTCGCTCGTCCCGGCATCAACCCTGTATTCCGTGGTATTTGACGGATACCAGATCAGCCTTGAGTCGGTCGTTTAGTCATGTACTTAGGTGATAGTAATAGTCGGCGAGGTACTTTTGTACAGTGGCCGGCAGCTGGCTTCTTCAATAGTCAAAATAGCATTGTCCATCTCTTCAGGGCTACTTGCAATGTAGAAGTGGAGTGAGCCATAGCTCTCCCTAAACTTGACGGCAATTGGAAAGCAAAACTCGGGCGAATTCGTCGGATCTTTCTAGAAGCGACCTGGGGCTCACACCTAAGGTCCCATATTTGATGTAGCTTTTCTTGTTTGCAAGCTTAGAGCGACTTTATTATGCCTCGGGCTATTACGTTGCCCGCGGCTGTCGCGAGAACTCTTGCATTCATTTGAAACCATAGGATTCCTCCTTTATCTGCCTTGGCAGCTATTCTCTAGAAGGATTCCTGTTTGCAATACATTTAACCATCGTGCCGCATCAGTACCGTATTGCATCTCGAGCAATCTGCAGCAGAGGCCGGTGTGTCTGATTTTGCGCAGAAAATAGTGCAAGCGATAGACGTGCTGCAGCAAGAAAGGCAAAGGAAAAGTATTGCTGGCGGCAAAGTTAAAGGTGGGCTCGTGGAAATACACGATCTGGAAAACCTTGCAGTCATTAGCGACTTGCACGGTGACTCAAAATCGCTTTTCCGTATCCTTTCAGAAATAAGGTATGAGGGGTTCCTATCAAACCGGATGAACAAGCTCGTGTTTCTAGGCGACTATGTCGACAGGGGAAGCGACTCTGTAGGCGTAATGTATACGGTGTGTCACCTGAAATGCACATACCCGGACTCAGTTGTACTCATGAGGGGAAACCATGAGGCACCAGCTGAGTTTCCTTTTTCGTCAAATGACCTGCCTTGTGAAATCGAAGAGCGATTTGGCAGCTGCGGCAAAGAGGTTTACCAAAAGCTGCTTTCGATGTTCAAATTGCTCACACTTGCGACCGTGGTCCGGCAAAAGCTACTCCTCGTCCACGGCGGCCTCCCTACTGAGGACTCGGCGATTGCAACCTTTAAGGAATCAATAGCCAATGCTCAGGAAAACCAGGTCCGAAGCAGGGTGCTTGAAGAGCTGCTATGGAACGACCCAAGGGAGATCGAGGCTCAACCGGGATGGGAAATGTCAAGGAGGGGACTCGGGAGGCACTTTGGAAGTGGCATTTCGCGCAAATGGCTACAGGCCTTTGGCACCAAGGCGATAGTGAGAGGGCATGAGCCCTGCCAGGGATTTCGGCTCGATCACGACAACATCCTCATGACGCTCTTTTCATGCAAGGAAGCATATTCTAAATTCAAGGCCGCGTACCTGAGACTAAATGTGGACCAGCTTGATGGCATTAATGATGCAAGAGACTTGTCGCATTATGTCAGATTTGCAGAGTCGCCTTGATCTCCACCTTTTTCGAAGCGGACGGTCGATATATCTGCCACTTGGCATATCTCTACCTGGCGGAGGAACTCGTTGTAATTGAGATGCAAGGTAAATGGCCGCGCCAGCTATCTCTGTTATTTCCAAGCGAAATGCGGTTCCCGTGTACTAGCGCGTAGATGCGGAGCGCTTTGCGCTCGTCCACTCTTAGATCAAGCCTGTTAGTAAATTTGAAAGAACTGCCGCTTTCTCATGGAAGCCAAACCGTCCATTGTCTTGAAATCTTGTCAGACACGAGAGCGCTTGTTTGATCTATGAGATCAGAAGTTAACTTTCTATGCCGTTGAGAAAGTTTGGGAAACGCTGAGAGCTTCTGTCAGGAATCTTTCATCTTGATGTACTTCGGTAAAATTAAGCGTACGAGATCTCTATCGTCTTCAGATCTTCGGCTGCCTCAACATTGGGGTGAATGGCGCCTGCCTCCTTTACGAGCACTGAGGTTTCATCGTAGCGCGCGCTAAAGTGCGTC
>CBQWHN010000078.1:0-5540 GCA_967728685.1 uncultured Nitrososphaera sp. | reverse complement strand
AAAGAACTGGTATGCAAACACCGCCACGAGCACATTGTTAATGTAGCTCATTGTGATAAGCCCTGCAGTTCTCTCATAGCGACCACCTGAAGCGCTTGCATATCCTACCAAACAATAGGCGGCATAACACAGAAATGCTGTTGCCACAGTGCCAAGCAAGAACCATTGCTCAGAGTAAAAGTACCCGGAGAATTTTGCAAACATTCCAAAGTTTATCAGGATAATAAAGATCAATGATAGTGGAAATGATTTTTCATCAGCAAAGCGAGCTACAGCTGGGAAATATTTTTTCGTAAACCAGCCGGATGCCAACGGAGCAAAGAGCGCGGCAGATAACAAGAACACCATCTGCAGCACTGGTATGTCAAACTGTGATCCTAGAAGTGCATAGACAATAGATGGCAAGACAAATGGTACAGCTAACGACGTCACAATTATCATGCCAACTACAAGCGGCAATCTTCCACCTATGAGATTCACGACAAACGGTGCGCCAAGGCCGGTTGAAATGCCTGAGAGCAGAAGTACTGGCAACGCAAAGGGCTGATATACTACATAGGCAAGTCCATACATTGCAAGTGGCAGGATGGCCAGCTTGATGGCTGATAGAACAACAAGTTGTTTTGGTTTTGTAAATGTTGATACGAGGTCGGATGTGTTGAGCCTGATCAAATTCAGAAATAATAGCGCGCCAAGCCACACCAGCAAATATGGTTCCACAAATAACCCGGCAGACGGTAGCAGGACGCCGGCAGCCATTGATCCTGCTATACTTACTGCAAGAACAACATCGTCATGGCGCAAGCGCTTTCAACTGCTGTATCATTTCACGTACATAGTCAAAGCCTTGCTGCCAGAACTCTTCTCTTGAAATGTCAATGCCTGCCTCCATCAAGAGCTCTTCTGGCTTCCTAGAGCCGCCAGCTGACAGTATATTGAAATATTTCGGGACGAAGGATCTGCCTTCAAGCTTGTATTGCTTGTAAAGCGACATTACGAGCAGATTGCCAAACGAGTATGCGTAGGTGTAAAAAGGCGTATGGTAAAAGTGTGGTATGTATATCCACTCCCACTGAAAATCTGGCGTTAGCTCCACTGAAGTGCCAAATTGCTCTTTGAGGTTGTCCATGTACATCTTGGCCACAGCATCTATGGTGGCGTTGTTCTCACCTATCGCCATGTGCGCATCAATTTCAAAGAGCGTGAAATATGCCTGCCGGATTATAGTCGCATACATGTCGTCTATGTGTTCTGCCAGCAGAATCCTGCGTTCTCTATTGGACATCTTTTCTGCAAGCTTTTCATTGAGCAGCATTTCTGCAAACACTGATGCAGTTTCTGCAAGAGGCAGTGGCGCATGCGATACCATTATTGGCATCTCTGACGCAAGCATACTGTGGATGGCGTGACCAAATTCATGGGCAAGCGTCGAAACGTCCCTTGTCAGGCCATCAAAGTTCAACAGCACATAGGGCGTCATTTTTGGTGTTACAGTATAGCAGAAAGCGCCTCCTCTCTTTGCCTTTCTGATTTCCGAATCAACATGGCGTTCAGAAAACACGCGCTCTGCAAGCCCTCGGAACTGCGGATCAAAATCGCCAAAGGTGTCAAGCACGTTTTGGATTGCCTTGCCATAAGTGAATTTTTTGCTATCGGACGCCTTGGTTGATATTGGGGCGTAGAGGTCGTATCTGCTTAACTTTTTCATGTCAAGCATCCTAGCTTTTTCTTTGAAATAATCATGAAATATCACAGAATTTTTCCGGCATGCTGCAAGCAGCGCTTCAACCGTCGTGTCGTTTAGGTTGTTGGCAGTGTTTCTCACAGAGATCGGAGACTTGTATCCGCGCATCGAGATCGCCTCGTCGCGCCACTGTATGGCGACGTTCTGGTAGATCTCGCCTAGCACCCCGTTGTTTTTCTTGTAAACCTCCAACAAGGACTTATAGGCTGCTTTCCTTGTCTTGCCGTCCGGGCTCCTGACAAGCGACACCAGCTTTTCCCTATTGTCGAATTTTTTCTCTATAACCTTCCTTCCGTGCTTTAGCTTCATCGTAAATTCAAATGCGCTTGTCATCTTGTCGTAGATCTTGACAAGAGCCCGAGTACCTGTTACTTCGAGCGTGTTGATGATTTTTTCTTCCGGCTCGCTCAGCGAATATTTTGCGACCAGCCGTTTGTGCCGCAGGTATTCTCGGTAGACTTGCGGGACGGCATTTATCAGCCTGCTTGCATTTTCATCGTCGATCTGTTTTTTGAACCAGAGATCGAAAAACAACGTCCTGTTGCCGATATCTGATGCCAGCTTTTCCATCTTCATCACGAGTGCTGATGCTTCATTTGACGATGTGTCCGCGTAGTAACGTAAGTGCGCGTAGCCGCTTGCGATCGAGATTTTTTCAGAAATGCTTTCAAGCATGTGTATTAGCCCTTCAAATTCAGCTGGCGAAATGTCCGGCCGCAAGCTCTGCCGACTTCTCTCAAATTGCACAAGCTGGTCTTCGATCGATTTCAGAAAGTGGCGAAATGCGTCGCCCGAAGGGTCCTTGACAAGGTCAGCCAGGTTCCACCTTCCTACCTTCATAGCTGCAAAGGCACTCATATGAGCGACAGGCACGTACGCCATTACCGTCACATATGTATCTTGTTGAGCCGGAGGTGAACAATTTCTGCCAAGAATAGCTATATGGGATTGCGAAGCCGGCATGTTGCTTTGTATTCTTGGAGCAAGTTTGGCCGGGAGGCTGAATACATTGTGGCTCTCTACCTAAAGTCAATTGGTTGGGATGTCATGCTGTCGCCTGCAAGCAGAGGACCTGCAGACATTGTCGCTACCTGCCATAGTTCAAAGTGGTTCATTCAGGTAAAGGCGAGCGCAGGCGTCCCGCGGCTCAGAGGCTACGAAGTGAAGAGGCTAAGAGAGCTTGCAGAAAACAACAATGGCCTTCCGGTGGTATCAACTTTCCAGCCTTTTCGTGGTGGCTTTAACACCGGCAACTACTCGATATTGTTTTATGTTCTTGACAGCTGGAAGGCAATCGAGCCTATGAAATTTCTGGGGCACGTAGACCACATCGCTTCGCGATCCTCAGCTAGCTTCCCCTGATGAGATACTTGAATTCGCCGTCTGCCTCGCGCACTTATAGGATCATTTTGAACTCGTCAAACTCTATTTCTTTTGAAACCCTTTTTCCGTAGTCTCGTAGTTTCTGTCCCTGCTAACCTCATAATAGTCTGCTTCCTCAGTCTTTGAGAATAACATAGACATCATCATAAAGCACTCCAGTCGCTTGGCAGAAAGGACTCGCTCTTTTTCCCTGTTTCCCGGCGGATCTTATCATATGAGAATGTTCTACTATACGTCTCTACAGTGTAAATGAGTTAACTCGTTTGCTAGAAAATACTGCCAGCTGACTTAAATAGATCAATCGACCTATGAATATTACTCGCATTTGCGAGTTTCAGCATAGGATCAACTGCGTAGGCGAGCAATATGCACGAATCACGGCAATATTTGGCCGATGATGGCGTTGCATGATAATGCCTACCTATCCGTGCTGTCTTGATTATCCTTTGGTGTAGCGAATATCTTGGCTCTGCCTACCACCCTTCATCTTGACTACGATCGTGTTGCCTGCCCTACTGAATATCCTTTGCCTCTTGTCGTTGGTGAATATCCAACCGAGCACCACGTCTATTGGTAGTAGAAATGCCTTACCAAAGCTCTGTATGGCCGCGCTACGAATGTCAACCTTGTTTCCTGTCAGATCCGTTGTCTTGATGCGGAGGGCCATCTTGCCAAGCGACTGGCCAGTGGTAGTTTCAAAGTATATCCAGTAGGCAAAGAACACCAGGCTTGTAACCGCCCAGTCTATAGGGCCATCAGCCCTGTTGAACCATCTGTCTGACATCCCTTCAAACCAGAATGGGATCGCAGCTGCTGCAAATATTGCCCACAACACCGTATTTACTATGATAAAATCGATCAGCCACGCAAGGAACCTCTCGCCCCAGCCGGCAAGGATTATCTCTGTAGGCTGCGGCGGCGAACTGCCGCTCGAAGATTCGCTCATTAGGGGGTAATTGCATCTACTTGAATATAATAGATCGGCAAGCTGTCACAGTTCCATTACTGCTTTTAGGTGGCCATAGCGGTTATAGTCATCTGTAAGTTTCCTAGCGCTTAATGCCTGCTTCAACGATCTTTTTTGGCGACATAATTTCGCTGTGCACTCACTTGATTCGGCTATAGTATTTTGCTTACCAATTACTTTGTTTGCAGTGCAAGGCAGCGTGCGGACTAGCTACTTACCGAGTCCACAAAGACAGAATACGATGTGGCATCAAACGTCTCCTCGTCATCTTTGACCATTGCAAACAGCGTGTAGACGCCGTCTTCGTCCACTGCTGACGCGAGGTCGAACACGACATTGACAGAATCATCCTGCACCCACCTGTCGGCCTCGATTAAAGTGTAGCCCTGCGGTTTTTCGTAGTAATAGCCTGGAGGCAGCGGCTTGACTACAGTTGCTGCAAGTTCGCCGGACGAGTACGACAGCAAGTACTTGTTCTGCTCGTAAACCGCTTGGGTGGGCATGTTGTCATAGTATATGTTTATTTGCTCAAGCTCTCCTTTCAAAAGCTGGCCAGAGATCCTGACTTGGCCGTTATTGATACTTACGTCCAGCCCGTAGTTGTTTTCAAAATTCTCTACAAATGCTAGATAATATTGATCGTAAACGATGCCAATGCTCACGCGCGTGTGATGGGGGTCAAGTATGTTGTCTTTGTGGCCATCGTTGCAGCATTCCTCGTCCTTGTACATCATCTCATACTCCAGCTCGTCGATGGTGGACAGCGGCTCAATCTTTTCACAGTCAAGCAGGATGTTGGTACGGCATTCTTCATACTGATCTGCGCTAAAGCCGGCGATCGCAACATTCTGCTGCACGCTGCCTTCACCCCCGTAACGGGTGTACGTCATGTAGGGCTTTTCACCGTTTGTCATCCAATGGGATATCCTCTTTGTTTTGAATACGTCCTCTGCATGCGCCTGCGCGGCCAGGTTGGTGCTCAGCTCAACCGGTGGGAGGCCAAAGTCGGCTCTGTCTTTGTTTATTTGGTCGAGCGCGTGCTGTACCAGCTCTTCCCGCGGGACGGTCTTTGGTTCCTGGATCTTCGGCTGCAAAATCCTAATCGTGGGGTTGGCATCCGGGTGAACTATTATGTTGACCAGAGTGGGGGCCAACATGAATAACGCAACAGCGACTATCGCGATCGCCACCCCGGTTGCTATCTTGCCGGCATTGCCTTTCCTTGCCGGCGGCGATGTTGCGGCAAAATTATTGCGGACGCCGCATACGGGGCAGGCAGACAGGGAGGACGAGTACTGGTTGCCGCATACATAGCAGTTTATCCAAGAGTCGGCCATCTAACATCTGCCTCCACGCTAGCACCCAAAGCAGAATACAATACCTTTTGCACTTTTTATTTAAATACATACAGCGATTCAAATAGGTTCCGCATTTGCCTCTCTAGAG
>CBQWHN010000077.1:0-5678 GCA_967728685.1 uncultured Nitrososphaera sp. | reverse complement strand
ATCCGGCCGAAGTCATCTTGATGAACTCGGCGTTCTTTTGCATTTCCGCGATCGTCTTGGCGCCGCAATAGCTGAGACCCGAACGCAGTCCGCCAGCCAACTGCCTGACGATCTCGACGACACTCCCCTTGTAGGGCACCATTGCCTCCACTCCTTCAGGCACATAGTCGTTCAGGTCGTCAGAGTCAATGACCTGAGCACCTTCGCGATATTTCCTGCCAAGCGACGCGTAGAACGACGCCATGCCCCGATACATCTTGAACTTTTTGCCGTTCTTGACAAGCGTCTTGCCAGGACTTTCGTCGGTTCCGCCAAAGAGGCTTCCAACCATAACCGACGACGAGCCGGCTGCGAGGGCCTTGGTGATGTCACCGGAGTTGCGGATGCCGCCGTCTGAAATTACCGGGATGTCATGGTCGCGGCTGACTCTGACACTGTCAACCACCGCCGTCAATTGCGGAACGCCAGAGCCTGTTACAACCCTTGTTATGCATATCGAACCTGAGCCCACTCCCACCTTGACTGCATCCACGCCGGCTTTGATGAGATCATTTGCGCCGTCGCCTGTCGCGACGTTCCCTGCAATCAGCTCACAGTTTGGGAAGGCCTTCTTTATCATATGAATAGTATTGATCGCATTTTCACTGTGGCCGTGAGCAATGTCGACAACGAGCACGTCTGCGCCGGCTTCGAGCAGCGCCTCGGTGCGCTCAAGGTAGTCGCCCTTGACCCCTACAGCGGCTCCAACGAGCAGCCTGCCCTTCCTGTCTTTTGACGCGTATGGATACTG
Organism: uncultured Nitrososphaera sp.; assembly: GCA_967728685.1. Taxonomy (GTDB): domain Archaea; phylum Thermoproteota; class Nitrososphaeria; order Nitrososphaerales; family Nitrososphaeraceae; genus Nitrososphaera. The sequence goes on along the minus strand of CBQWHN010000077.1, from coordinate 4,888 downwards.
CTCCATCTTTAATATGTCCTTGCTTGTGATGAGTCCAACGATCCTACGCTTGTCATCTACTACTGGTAGTTTTTCAATCCTTTGTTTATGCAGTATGTCCTTTGCCTGCTCTATTGTCAAGCCGTCCTTGGCGGTGATGACCTCTTTTGTCATCACTTCGGAGACCTTGCGCCTATTGTTCTTTTCAAAAGTTATGTCGCGCCTAGTGATAATGCCTGCGAGCTTCCCTTCCTCTTCCACCAATAAACCTGAAACGCCGTAATCGGCCATGGCCTTTTTCGCTTCTGCCACGCTCATGTCCGGCTTGATGGTATACGGCTGCTCTATCATTACGGATTCAGAACGCTTGACCTTTAAGATCTCGTCGACCTGATCCTCAATTGCCATAAATCGGTGGATTATACCGATGCCCCCCTCTCTTGCAAGCGCTATGGCCATTCCAGATTCGGTGACAGTGTCCATGTTGGCGCTGATGATTGGTATGTTGAGGGTGATGTTGCGCGAAAGTTTAGTGCGCAGGTCGGTCTGGGACCTAGAAACAATTGGCGATCGTTTAGGAACGAGAAGTACGTCGTCAAATGTCAGACCCTCTCTAATGTCCAACTATTCCCTTGTTGTTTAGGCAGCTAGTAGGATTATAAGCGTTTGCCATTAAGGATTCAACAATTGCAGCATCGTCAGCGCCTGCACCGTCTCTCGCACGTTGTGCGTCCTCAGTATGCTTGCGCCGTTGAGGACCGCCATTGCCTCGCATATTATCGATGGTATTAGGCGGTCCTCTCCCTGCAGGTTGAGCAGGTGTCCGATGAACGATTTCCTTGACACGGAGACGCATATCGGCTTTTTGAGAGCCGACAGTGCGTCTAAGCTTGACAGAACGACGATGTCTCGCGCGTACCATGGCATGTCTGTCATTTTTGTGAAGAACTGGTTCTTGCCTTCCTGCCGGAAAAAGCCTATCGACGGATCAATAATTACATCCTTGATGCTAAACTTTTTTGCAATAACAATGCTTTCTCTTAATGCCGCAATTGTACCGGCCAGGCTGCCCTTGGCGCGGGTCCTGTTGTACGCGCCGGCTATTACAGGTACACCGGCTCTTGCAACCACTTCTGCCATCTTGCTGTCATATTTCAGGCCGGTTACGTCGTTTATCGCGTCCGCGCCAGCCGCCACTGCTTCGTCTGCAACAGCTGAGCGGGGCGTATCGGCAGTGATTGGAAGATCGCAGGCATTTTTCACTGCCTTGATTGCTTGTTTTATTCTCCTTTTCTCTTCTTCGACAGAGATCACCGTTTCAAGGTAGGGTGCAGTGGACATGCCCCCAATGTCGATGATATGCGCGCCGTCCTGCTGCATCTGCCTTGCAGCGGCAGCGATTTCCCGCTCGCTTGTCCTGACAGAGCCTTTGTAGAATGATTCAGGGCTGGCGTTAATAATGCCCATCACCTTTGTCGATAGATTGGCGACAACTGACACAGTGCCTATCTTCAATGAGGCATTCTAGCAGTGTGCGATATATTACCTGATCTTGAAACTGGCCTGCGCGGAGATGTTCTGATCAGGCGTGATGTGCACCGCTGCTGCTGGCGCATAGTCATGCCACGTTATCTTTTTAGACTGTTCTGGCACAAGTTCGGTTATAACCCCAAAGGCCTATCGCTGCAAGCACCATCGCAATTATAGCTACCAAGGTTATTAGACCCACAAATTATGGCGATTCCACAAGCGCCCTAACATTTGAATTCCTGCTATAGTACAATTTCTCAGGTAAAGAATTAGTGGCTGAACAATTATCTCAGATATTCATAAGGGGCTACAGGATCTATCCCCGCGATTTGTCTTATCGGTTGTAATGAAACTGCCAAACTCGTATTAATTTGAGCCGCAGGACATTGATTTCTGATGACTATAAGCGCAACTTGACACACTCTGAATGATCAATCACACTTTGGGCCTGTGCTTTTCCTGCCACTTTTTGCCGCGCCGTGCCAGGAGCTGGAAATTTTCGCGATGATACGGCTCTTTCCACTTCTGGCGCAGGCCGTAAACTATTGGTTTGCACTTCTCCCACTCTGCTTGGAGTGATCCATACCTGTCAAAGAACAAACTATCATCCAGGACGCCCTTTTCCACGAGCAGGCCGGCTAACTCAAACTTACTCGTAAACCTTTGAAAGAACTGGTACTCCCTGCTACCATGTGCGTACTTACTCGTGAATTCCTCTATCGTCCTTTCGTGGAATCGGCCCCAGAACCACTCTGTGGCCTGAAAGTCGTAGTCAGTGTTGTAGAGCTCGGCAATCCTGAACAAAATGTCGACATCCTGCGTTGTCACCTTCTTGGTCATACCCGCAATACGTGCCTTAATTTAATAAAGCTGTCCGCTTTTGGCACGACTCTTCGGTTGCGGATGCAGCCGGCCTGAACCAGTGTGTCAGGGGCTTGTTGTTATCCACGGCCGTTGCGGATATCTTGTGCATCTCTTTCAGATGATGTTGGCGCAACGCGAGTTCAATGTCGGCAAAACACAGCTGGCACTTGACTAAGGGTTATTTCTTTTTTAAATGATATGGATCATAATCTGGGCGATCCTTAGGATCATTGTCCTCATAATACTACTGAGTCTTATTCGGACTCCTCTAAGACTATCGGGTAGTCCACTCTCGCTAATAGTAGGGACATCAAAAAAATAGAAGGTTATGCTTCGCTATAAGCCGTTTTATTTTCTTGGTACAATTACTGCTTGATGTTTTCCGTCAAAATCCTGTAATTCTTTCTTATCATTCCTTCTCTTCGGCGAAACTCCTAGCAGCTGCAGCTCGGATAGCCACTGGTCTATGCTATTCATTTGGTCTTGAAATGACTGTTCCAGCATTAACCATTGGCTTTAATGAAAAACCAGATAAAAAGAGTAGCGGAGTAATCTTACTGTAGAATCATCCATCCTGAACAGAGTAATTTGTTATGTATCTCGTAAATAATTTCATGTCGTAATGGCAACAGTGCAAAATACGAAAAGATGGCGTGGATGCTTAGGACGCATATAGAAGGTAAGGATGTCGTCTAATCTTTTATTTTTGTAACGGAACTATTAGCTCACTTCTAACTTTTGTCCAAGCAACATTCCAGCATATGCGAATTGGTTGTTCAACAATGCATCAGCGTACTTTGGGAACAAAGAGCTATCAAAACATGAGCCATGCATAGGATAGACCATTTCCGGCCTGAGCTTTGCAAGTCTTTCTACGGTGTGCCTTACCGGCTTCTCGCTGGCAAAAATGCCAATGGCCTGATACAGTTTGATCATGTTGTCTGACAGGTCGTCAGATATCACTGGTTTGTTGTTGCCGGGCTGGATAAATAGGTCTGATGGAAACAACGACTTTGTCGTCTCTTCAAAAATCATCATGCTGTCCCAGTGATGTACATGGGGAGTCATGATAAACCTGAATTTTCGCCTACCTGTGCTCAAAGTCTCGTTGTCCCAAAACGAAGTGTGATCTGCCGGCATGTTGTACCATCCGGTCAAGTTCAATTTTGAGCTCAGGTCGCTGCATACAAGCCTGGCCCTAGGTGCTTTCAGGAATTCCATGCCGCCCCACTCGTCGCTCTCAAAGTGCAGGAATGCGACATAGGCTAGCCTTTCTAACGGTATTACCTCCTTTACTTTCTGCTCGATCTGCTCGTACATTCCAATCGGCCCAGTGTGAATCAGAGTCGGCTGATCGTCTTTGACAAGGAATTGGTTAAAGGTTATGCCATAATCGCTCACGAACCCCGATATCCTGTATATGCCGTCCTTGATTTCGTGTATTTCCACCTTTGCGTCTTTGGGATAATAAAGCGTCCTGCTAACTTCGGGCATCTGCCACTATAGCGTAGCTGGGGGTATTTCAGTGCTACTGTCACATTGTCGGCTTGTATTTTGGCTTCACTTTCTGAGTTGAGTGGTTCATTGTGAAACGTATTTCGACTTCTTCCGCGCAAATTCCCTTCTCGGATCTTTTTCAGGGTACGGATCCGGCCTCGGCTCCTCTCCAAGCTGGCCAGAAGTAGCATCGTTTAGTGCCTGATCGCGCTTGAAAGGATTTTTTCTCTCCGTGCTCATATACTAGCTTTGCATCCATTGCTAATAGGCCTTACTAAAAATTCAATAAACACCATCAATAACAAGGTGTAGCATGGATTTTGAAAAGCTTTGCAGCCAAGTGTTTGCGCTTAACGACGACATTAGGTACGCCGGCGTGATAGACAATACAGGTGTGTCAATTGCGGGCGGCATGCGCAAGGGCATAGACTCGATAGTCACAGAAACAGACGAAGAGCTCTTCCTCACTCAGACTGCGCTACGCAAGTCGATGAGGGAGCGCTTTGATGATTCGATGGGCAGGGCAAGGTTCGCGTATGTCGAGCGAGAAAAGATATCAATTCTGACCTTCTACATGGATGACAAAATCCTGCTGGTTACACTAGAACCAAACATTGACTCGAACACCACAATGGACATCGCAGGCGACACGCTTGAGCTGTTGAACGAAAAGCATTGACGCGGGGATTTAGGGCATAAGATAATACCCACGCTATAGAATGTGCTCTATGGCTTTCTGTATGTCTCCAGCATCAATTACGTCTCCAGCCATCATCGCTTCCAACAGCCTGAGAACAATCAATTCACCTGTTGCGCCAGCTATTGTCTGCGGAACAACTACGACTACGTCGTCCACAATCACTGTCACCTCTTTGTCGCTCCCGCCACTCCAGTCTTTCGGTATGCCCACGTAAAAGTAGTTTGGATCTGCTGTCTTGCTTATATCCTGATATAGAATCTGAACCATTACAATGACTTCGCACGTTAATTTTTAAACTTTGTATTGCATCACTTGTCA
>CBQWHN010000076.1:0-5687 GCA_967728685.1 uncultured Nitrososphaera sp. | reverse complement strand
CTACAGGACAAGCTGGGTGGCACTGCGAAGAAGGCAAGGTCGAGGATTGAAATCCCGACTCCGCAAATCATCTGGGTCGGCAAGAACACTATTTTCCGCAACTTTATGGAGTTTCCAAAGGCCCTACGGAGAGACCCGGAGAAATTGCTACTCTACCTCAACAAAGAGCTAGCATCAGCTGGTTACATCGCTGGCGAACGGGTAATATTTCTTGGCCGCAAGACGCCCTCCTCGTTTGGCGCCCTAATTGATCGCTATTTCAAGGACTACGTGCAGTGCCCTGTCTGTGGCAGCCCAGACACGCACACTGAAAAGAGCAAGGCTAAGGTCGCGTTTTTGATCTGCGAGGCGTGTGGTGCCAAGTCCTCAATAAAGGCCAACTACGCATAGAATAACGGAAATGTTGACTTTTTGATATGTGGCATCTACTTTAGAGATCCCATTTCGTCTTTGATCAAGAATTCCCTAGCGCATTTCTCCGAACAGAATGATGGCACTAGCTTTGGTATCATATCAAGTAATGGTCTGATTGAAAGCCTTACGGGGCAGCCACAGTTCGCGCAATAAGATGGCGCCTCTGATATGAACACGGAGGTATTCACAAATTTGTGATTAATAAAACGGATTGTGTAGCTAAGACAGCCTTACGTTTTGTGACCAAATATCCATAACATACCCGAGACTTCAACCAATAACTTGCATCATCATGCATAGAACTAATATTCAGCTATTTTTGATCCGCAACTGGATCACGTATGAAGTCAAGGACATACTTTAACTCTGGATCACTTGTCAATCTATCCAAAAAGCCTCTAACTATCTGGCGCGTTGTGCGCACTGCTGCGCCTTCGCCCCTGTGCTGAATGTCAATGACATGCGCGCTAACAAATGGGCTAATGTAAACCGAGCAGACATCAGATATCCAACTGAACAGTGTTTCAGTCGTCTTGTCTTCGAGCATTCTTTGACGTTTTTCTTCAAACATCCTGCCAATGATTCGGACGTTGTAGAGATACATCTTTTTCCCGGACTTTTGTTCCAAGCCCGTAAAAAGCAACGAATCCCGATCATCATAGATCAAACCAAAGGAAGCGTTGTATGGCATCTTGATATGTTTACTCTTCGACGAGTACTCGAACAACTCATCCATCAAAGCCTTGAGAAGCATGTAAAATCGCTCGACACTTTTTTGCTTCTCGTCATCATTTTTCTTGTTCTTAAGGAGTGGCGTCACTACTTGATAACGTATGAGGTAAGCAAATTAAATATTGGCCTTCGGCCAATTTACGAGAATCGCAACAATTCTTGTAAAATATTTGAGATGTTTCTTCTCAAATACTAAAATTTTATCAACTGCGTCTCATATCTTGACTTGTATCAACTGTTTTTAGTACAATATTCGAGAAAGTTGACTATTGGTGCTAAGTATCAATCAAGAATTACCTCAGCATGACAGCCATAATGTCAGTACGTGAAACCGTAGCATCAAGAGGCAACTTTACCACCGGCCAAAGCTGGGGTGCATTGAGGAAGGCGTGGAAGGGATACAGGATCGCAAAGGTACAAGGCGACAACGGCAAGATGAGAGAATACGCCACCAAGATCAGAAAGCTTCAGGGCGAATTGAACATAAGCGTTGCTTCTTTCCCGAACTTAGGTATAAGCTAAGTTCGACCACTCTTTTTTTCTTCATCATATCAATCAAGTTTTCTTATAATCCGTAAATTTAGTCTCTGTTTGAGGCTAAATGTTGCCTCAGCTTTATCTCAATTTGCGACTTGGATCTCGCTCCTACTATTACGTCAACAGCCTTCTCACCCTTGAATATCATGATCGTTGGGATGCTCTGAATGCCAAAAGAAGCCGCCGTAATTTGGTTCTCATCCACGTTTACCTTACCAAAGATTACCCTACCCGAGTATTCGAGAGCTAACTGTTCAATAATCGGTGAGACCATTTTGCATGGACCACACCAAGGCGCCCAAAAGTCCACTAGGATTATCGGATATTTTGCAATCTCGTTCGCAAAATTTGAATCAGTGAGTACTACAGGCGCAGCTATGGAAGACATCATTGTCTTACTGGCTGCCATTTTTTGGAGCTCAGCAAGCTTTTTCTGTTTAATTTTCTCAAGTTCGTCGTCATAAGTCGAATTCATATACGACAAAATACTTACCCTATTGTCTGCTATAATCCTTATTGTGAGCAAAAATAACTGAAACCTTTGAGGCGATATGTAATTATTATCTCGATGCGCTTTTGCAGAGGTGGGAGAGGAAACATAATGTGTGTAGCTCCTTCGAAAAACGAAAATAACGAGATCTACAGTGCAGGTGATACAGCTATCTCTAATTCTGATGCCGCAGCTTCTATTGATGTTAATGACGACAAGAGGCGAGAATCAAGAAGAGGAGAACGAGCAGAAGAGCGCGTTGAAGACCGGGACGCTCTAAGAAAAGAGCTCAATCATGTAAAAGAGGAGCTTCGGAAGGCAAAGGAATCCTCCGAGGCGAGCCTGAACAAGCTAAAATACCTTATGGCAGATTTTGACAACTATCGAAAACAGATGGAAAAGCAGGCGGCTTCAAAGACTGAATCGATCAAGGCTGAATTGTTGCTAAAGTTTCTCAATATTAGGGACGACTACCTAAGGGCGCTGTCCGTGACAAAGAAGAGCAAACTCGATCCTGTGGTCATTGAAGGACTTGAGGGCATATTGAGAAATATCGACTCGCTTCTCTCTTCGGAAGGCGTGAGGGAGATCGAGACAGTCGGAACGCCCTTTGATCCCAATATCCATGATGCCGTGGCACATTCTCCACGAGAAGACATGGATGAGAACACCGTTACTGCCGAGATAAGGAAAGGTTACATGCTCAATGACAAGGTATTAAGGCCGAGCCTGGTGGAAATTTCAAAGATAGTTAAAAATAGCGTCTCTGACACTAATAAGGAACCGGATAGTCAAGGAGGCTAATAAAAATGGGGAAAATAATAGGAATTGATCTTGGAACCAGTAATTCTGCGGCGGCAGCCCTGATAGGCGGCAAGCCAACGATAATCCAAGCAGCAGAGGGCACATCGGTTGGCGGCAAGGCATTCCCGTCAGTGGTAGGGTTTACCCGGGATGGCCAGCTAATAGTGGGAGAACCTGCACGCCGGCAGATGATCTCAAACCCTGAAGGTACTGTCATTGCAGCAAAGCGCAAGATGGGAACAGATTTCAAGTTCAGGGTGTTTGGCAAAGAGTACACACCGCAGCAAATTTCTTCATTCATCCTACAAAAAATCAAGAGGGACTCAGAAGCGTTCCTCGGAGAGACAGTTGACAGGGCAGTAATCACTGTACCCGCGTATTTCAACGACAATCAGCGTCAGGCGACCAAGGACGCAGGCGAAATTGCCGGTCTGCAGGTGGTCAGGATAATCAACGAACCCACGGCCGCATCGCTTGCTTATGGTCTTGACAAAGCACATAAGGATCTGAAGATTATGGTTTTTGACCTCGGCGGCGGAACACTCGACGTTACCATAATGGAGATGGGTGGCGGTGTATTCCAAGTCAAATCCACTTCTGGCGATACACAGCTTGGCGGAACAGACATGGATAACACACTCGTCGAATATGTCGTGCAAGAGTTCCGCAAACAGTCGACGCTTGACGTGCGGAGCGACCAGGCCGCGATGATGAGGATAAGAGACGCTGCCGAAAAGGCCAAGATAGAACTTTCAAACGTTGTTACTACAGAGATCAACTTGCCGTTCCTTGCTTACAACCAGCAATCGGGGCCAAGGAACTTCATAATGCAATTGACTAGGTCGAAACTCGAAGAATTGCTCAAACCGATAATCGATCGGTGCAGGCAGCCGATGCAGCAATCGCTCCAGGATGCCAAAGCTACCCCTGCAGACATTGACAAGATAATACTCATTGGCGGCCCCACTAGAATGCCTATGGTGAGACAATTTGTAGCATCCGTTATGAACAAAGAACCCGAGCGCGGCATAGATCCAATGGAGGCAGTGGCGATGGGTGCCGCAATACAGGGTGCGATAATTGCTGGCGATGTTTCGACAGACATCCTGCTCGTGGATGTAACTCCGCTCACGCTCGGAGTTGAAGTGCTGGGCGGGCTCAAGGAGCCACTGATCGAACGCAACACAACGATTCCGACCAAAAAGAGTAAGGTGTTCACGACCGCCGCCGACTACCAGACTGCCGTGACAATCCACGTGGTGCAGGGCGAGCGGCCAATGGCGAACGACTGTGTGTCGCTTGGCATGTTCAACCTTTCCGGCATCCCGCCGGCGCCAAGGGGCGTGCCACAGATTGAAGTTACGTTTGACATCGACGCAAATGGTATACTGAATGTAGCTGCAAAGGATACGGCGACCCAGAAGGAAGCCAAAATCACTATAGCTGCAAACAACAAGTTATCAAAAGATGAAATTGAAAAATTAAAGAAAGAATCGGAGCAGTTTGCCGACGCCGACAGGAAGAAAAAGGAAGAGGCCGAGGTCCGCAATGAAGCGGACAACCTTATTTACGCAGCGGAAAAGCTAGTCAAGCAGGACCTCAAGGACAAGGTAAGGCCGGAACAAGCGGAAAAGGTGAACAAAGTTATTCAGGAGCTCCGCGATGCAATTGCAAGCAACAATCCTGAAAGTATCAAGACAAAGATCCAAGAATTGAAGAACATCCTTGGAGAAATAAGCACCGCCGCATACCAGAGCGCTGGCGGAGCACCATCTGGTGCTCCTGGCGCCCAGGCAGGGGCCGCGGATGCGGGAGCTGGCTTTGCAGAGGGGCAGACCGGCGGTGGTAGCGCTGCCGGGCCAAACCCCAATCCATGAGATTAATTGAGCGCGCAACATACACGGTGAAAATGCGATGAGCGGCAAGCGAGACTATTACGAAATTCTTGGCGTCCAAAAGGGCGCAGGCAAGGATGAGATCAAGAACGCTTATCGAAAGCTGGCATTGCAGTATCATCCTGACAGGAACAAGGACAAGGGCGCGGAGGAAAAGTTCAAGGAGATATCTGAAGCTTACGCCGTACTCTCCGACGACGATAAGCGCAAACGATATGACACCTACGGACGCGTCGGGCAGGAGGAGGTGTTCCGTGGCTCTGAGGCGAACTTTGAGGAAGTATTCCGTGACATGGGCTTTGGAGGATTCCGAGACATATTTGAGCAGCTATTTGGGGGCAGGCGCAGCGGATTTTTCGGCGACGACTTGTTTGGCCTTGGCGGAAGTCGGAGCAAGGGCCGCGACATAATCTATGACATGGACCTCACGCTTGAAGATGTATTGAAGGGCAGGAAGGAGGAAGTCGAAGTACCGCGCCTTGGCAGGTGCGAGATCTGCAGCGGCAGCGGGGCGGCGCCCGGCACAAAGGCACGCAGGTGCACGGTCTGCGATGGTCAAGGACAGACAAGGCGTGTTTATAGCCAGAACAGGTTTTCGACGTTTGTCACGATGGAGACATGCAGAACGTGCCAGGGCCGCGGCCAGATAATCGAAAGGCCGTGCGGCAACTGCAAAGGAACAGGCAAGGCAAAGCAACTGAAAAAGATCAAACTAGAAATCCCGCCGGGTGTCGAAGACGGCATGGCGTTACAGCTACGCGGCGAAGGGGAGATGTCAGATTCAGGCGTACCCGGAGACCTTGTGGTCAGGATCC
>CBQWHN010000075.1:0-5764 GCA_967728685.1 uncultured Nitrososphaera sp. | reverse complement strand
GCAGACTCGATGTTTATTGCGGGCTGTATTGCTTTTGCTTGATACTGAATAGCACTTATCGTCCTCATAGCGGCAGGACGTCGTTTTGTACTCCACACAATATCATGCAGTTGCGAATTGAAATCTGCAGCATGCCAGAGTACTGGAACCAAATACTAGGTGGGGACATGATTTTTTAGTCTGTGTAGCATGAATTGCGCTATTGATCTCTGACAGCGAAGGTACCGAGCTTGTCAAACTGGCCAGAAAGGCGGTTGAAACATATCTGCAGAAATCGGTTGTAATTAAGCCTGAACATGAGTCGGTCAAGGCAGGCGTATTTGTCACGCTCAATTACCTGACAAGCAACAAGGAAGAGCATCTGCGTGGCTGCATAGGCTTTCCGGTGCCGGAAAAAAAACTGCACCAGTCACTCATAGAGGCTGCCATAGCGGCTGCCACCCAAGATCCACGCTTTCCACCAGTTGACAGGCAGGAGCTAGACAGAATAGTCTTTGAGGTGAGCGTGCTGACCACACCTGAAGAGGTCATGACCAAACCCGCAGATTATGAAAAGGAGATCAAGATCGGAAGAGATGGACTTGTCCTGCACTGGCGCCATGGCTCAGGGCTTTTGCTGCCCCAGGTACCAGTGGAGCTAAACTGGGACATCGGCGAATACCTTGCTAACATTTGCTACAAGGCTGGGGCTCCAGCCGACACGTGGCTCGACCCCGAGTCAAAATTATACAAGTTTCAGGCCTTGGTATTCAAGGAAGCCGAGCCGAATGGTAAGGTAACAAGACTCGAGCTATGACAATATATAATCAGACTCGGTAATTCCATGAGTGAGCACAGCCTATTTTGCTCCGTACGGGGTCGGTCTTGGACACGCGAGCCGGCTGGTTATGGTAGCAGATCAACTACGAGATAGCGGAGCAGAGGTCAGGTTTTCGTCCTATGGCGAGGCCGCAAGTTTCGTCTCGTTAAGAGGCTACAAATGCGTCACGGTCTCGCCAGTCGAATTCGCATGGAGCATGGAAGGAGGCTTTTCTGTCAAGGAAAGCTTGGCCAACATCCCACTCTGGTTTGCTAACTTTTCAAAGCAGGTAAATCAAGAAATGCACAGCATGACTGCTTGTAACCCTAGCGTTGTAGTGTCTGATTCCCGCCTGTCGCCGCTTGTGGCGTCTAGGTTGCTAAAGATACCTTCGATAGTAGTGCTAAATCAGGTCAAGCTCTTACTTTCACCGCGCCTTCGCGAGCTTGTTATATCGCGCATATTTGAAAACATCGTAGGAGAGTTCCTAGGGTCAATGTGGGCAATAGCAGACCGGGTATTGATTCCGGATCTCCCGCCGCCGTACACAATTGCAGCGCACAATGTATGGGAGGTAGGCTCGGCGGCCCAAAAGCTCGAATATATCGGGTTTGCTTCACCGAAGCCCCATGTAAGCAAGGATCAGGTAAACAAAGTGGCAAACAGTCTGGGGTTCGATAGGTCCCTTCCAGTAGTGTTCATACACGTGAGTGGTCCTGCGCAGACCCGCCCAGTGCTCATAAAGCTCGCTCTTGAGGCAGTTAAGGAACTCGACACCAAGATCCAGTTCGTAATCTCTGAAGGAAATCCAAAGGGAGACAGCGAGCCTCGGCGAATTGGCGAGTCTGGCTGGTATTATGGGTGGTGCCCTGTACGAGACGAAATATTTGCGCTGAGTGACCTTTTGGTACTTAGGGGTGGACATGTGGCGTTATCGCAGGCGATTCAGTTTGGCAAGCCCGTTGTAACAGTCCCGATTGAAAACCACGGTGAACAGCTCGGAAATTCAGCCAAGGTCGCAGAGCTTGGGATGGGTGTGCTGCTACATCCAAAGGGATTAAAGCCAAAGCAGCTTGCGGATGCAATTTTGCAAGTGCTTGGCAACCACGGATACAGGCACAGGGCTGTCGAGCTTCAAAGTCTGGCTGAAAATCTAAATGGAATTGATAATGTCGCGCAGATCGTCAGATCTTACCTCTAGCACTTTCAGTTTCATTAGCTTTGATGCAGACGTTATCTGCTTTTTAATCACAGCTGCCAGAATCACGCGGTCGGCCTAATGCTCGTAAAAGCGGGAGGGAAGACTACACTATGTCTAACTAATTCATGATGCAAAAACAATGATATTGTTAGAATAGAAAATAAGATTATGGGCCGGTAGCCCGAGGGTTTTTACCAGTGGTGCTTTTCATCGGGAATTAGGCCGATCTGCTCGCGTTCAAAGTATCTTTCAAGCTCTTGTGCCCACTTTTCTTTCGCAGAGCCCCCGCCAAGACCTTTTCTCCTCAGCCAGAAGGCGATGACGCCTAGTAGGAAGACTGCGAACAGCATGGTTCCGAAGATGTAGACCATGACGTCGTAGAAGAGAGGGTCGTATTTCGGTCCTATCTGCCCAATTAGAATTTCGAAGACCATTATCTCTATGCAAAATAATCCGAAGATATATACATTTTGGTCAAGAACAGTATTAAAGAGTTCTTCCTTTGGGACGTATTAAGAAAACAAAAAGTAAAAAGGGGTAGTTAGGTTGAGACCTGTTTCGCGCCTCTTCCCTTGATGAAGAATGCTGCGGCGACTCCGCCAAAGATAGCTGCCAGGGCACCGATCACGCCCCATGTCTCGATGCCTTTCAAGTATGGAGTTCCTGAACCTTCTGGGTTATTTCCATATTGCGTACTTTGTGCTCCCAGAACTCTCTCCTTTGCCAGAATGTTTACTTGAGTGCATGGTGAAATCTCATATTTTTCGCAAAAAGCGAGTTGGTCTTGTGTTAGAGGTTCTCCACCACCGCCAAAATACTGTGCGAAAGCTTGTGGGGTAAATCCTGCACCAATAGCAGCAAAAAGCGCTGCCATTATGCCTAGAGCCATTAAGGTTGGCTTGTTCATATTACCTAACCTGTTCAAATTCTTCTATTTAACTTTTTATGAGTGAACCAGTTCCCGAACTTTCGGTGCGTCTCCGCAGCCACGTTGCGCGCTCGAGTAAACATTTAAGACACATGGGTGCAGTTTGGTAAAGATATGGCACGAATTCATGTTCACACTCATGGCAAGTCTCACTCGACCCGTCCTACCTCAAAGAGTTCGCCGTCCTGGCTGAACCAGAGCCGGGCACAGGTTTCATCTCTTGTTGTCAGACTTTCAAACGACGGCCTAAGCCCGAGTGAGATAGGTCTAAAGCTCCGGGACGAGCACGGAATCCCTCTCGCAAAGCCGGTGCTGGGCAAGAGCCTGACCGAGGTTTTGGTTGAAAACAAAATCAAGCCAGACATGCCAGAGGATTTGGACAAGCTAGTAAAAAAAGCGCTTGGCCTTCAAAAGCACCTTAAGATACACAACAGTGACCACCGAAATGTTCGCTCACTTGAGCTGGTAGAGGCCAAGATCCACAGGCTCTCGAAATACTATAAGAGCATTGGCAAGATTCCAAAGAACTGGAAATATGCCGCGGTTATTGCTCAGCTAGAATAAGGTTCCTTTAGATGAGCAACAGCACCAAGCTTTTAGAAGCTCTGAAGCCTTTCTGCGAAAAACTGAGATCCGTAGTGGAAAACAATAGCGAAGTTGCAGTCGTTACACATCTTGATGCCGACGGCATAACGTCCGGCAGCATAGTTGCTAGCGCGCTAAGGCGCATGGGTGCGCGCTACTCTGTCAGAGCTGTATCCGACATGAACCTTTCGGTCATTGAAAAGATGAAATCCGATAATCGAGATTTTTACGTCATAACCGACTTGGGTGGAGGGTGGGCGTCGCGCCTGAGAAAAGCTCTCAGTGACAGGTGGGTCGTCATTGACCATCACCAGATACCTGAAGAAGAAATGCTGACCGATGATGGCGGTCAGATCCTGAATGCGTGGAAATATGGTATTGACGGCGGAAGAGATGTGCCGGCAGGGGGCATGGCCTACATGGTTGCGAGCGCGCTTGACAAGAAGAACCGCGACCTGTCGTGTGTTGCCGTTGTTTCTGCAGTCGCTGATAGGCAGGACCAGGGGGACAAAAAGTCATTTGTCGGCCTGAATACTGAAATACTAAAAACCGCGCAATCGCTTGGGCTTGTAAGCGTCGATCTTGACATAATGCTGACAGGGAGGGAAACGCGGCCCCTCCATGAAGCTCTTGCGCATACTTCGTTCCCATACATCGATGGACTCACTTGGAACAGGGAAGCTTCTCATACATTGCTCAAGAATGCAGGGATAAGATTGAAGGATGACGGCCGATGGCGCGTGCTGGCCGAGTTTGCCCAGGAAGAAAAGAGCGCAATTTTAGACGCGATAGCCAAGTTTGTAGCGACTTCAAATAAGACCTCGACGAGCGTGCTCAATGACCTTATTGGTTACGTCTACACGCTTGCCGGGGAGGACAAGCGGAGCCAGTTAAGAGATGCGAGGGAGTTCTCCACAATGCTCAATGCCTGTGGCAGGATTGGCAGGGCAGGCGTGGGCATTGCAATATGCATGGGCGACAGGAACGCCATGTTAGGTGCAGGGGAAGAAATAGTGGGAGCATATAGGATGACGCTCCGCAACTACATCTCTTCCATTTTCAGCGAAAAATGGAGGCTTGTCGATGACGGAAAGAACGCCTTCGTCAACGGTGACGGCCTCTTAGCCGAGGACATGCTCGGTGCAGTATCATCTCTGCTAAGCGGCTCTCCTTCACTTAATGGCAGGCTACTTTTCGTCCGTACTCTTACAAAGGACGGCACCTATAGGTTTTCTTCACGCAAATGTCTTGAGTGCAATTCCCAAGCCAACCTCGGTCTCATGATGCGACACTATGCTGAAGCGTTCAAGGGCGCCGGCGGCGGACACTCGGCTGCGGCTGGCTGCAGGATCCCATCTACTGCTCTCGAGGATTTTCTTGCCAGCATAAGGGCTGCTGCAAGTGACCCAAAATTTGCGACTGCAACTTGACGTTATAGTATCGGTGAACGTCCCGTTTTCAAGCAACGCTGAAGCGAAAGCAGCTGTGAAGGCATTAATACCAGACAATGTTAACTTTCCAGACGGGCTGTCGATGAAAATATTTTCAAGAGGCGCCATGCTCGCAATCCAACTGTCATGCAAGAATGTCCCGGTTGCAACGATCCTAAGCACCCTTGACGAAGTGCTAGAGCACATTTCAGTGTCAAAGAAAGTGATGGCTGGCTAATGCTTGACCCTAAACTCTTGAAGGAAAACCCGAAGGCAATAAGAGACATGCTGAACAAGCGTAACATGGCAGATTTTCCGTTTGACGAGCTTGTTAGCCTTGACAGGCGCCGTCGCGAACTAATCATTGAAACACAGGAACTGCGAAGGAAAAAGAATGTGCTTGCAGAGGCCATCGCGCGCAAGAAAAAGGTCAAGCAGGATGCCGTCTCAGAGCTTGAGCAGATGAAAGAAGTCAGCAGCTACCTTGGCGACAGTGAAGATGAACTGGTAAAGACAGAGGGCAGGTTCAAGGAGCTGCTGATGGTTGTTCCCAACATGCTACATGAATCGGTGCCAACTGGCAAGGATGAAAAGGACAACGTGCTGGTGCGACAGAACGGCAGCGCAAGGAAGATGGACTTTGCGTCAAAGGATCACGTTGACATTGCTTCTGCGCTCGATCTTGTAGATATTGAGCGCGCAGCCAAGGTGTCAGGCGCGCGTTTTTACTTTTTGAAAAATGAGCTTGTAAAAATGAATCAGGCGCTTGTGAACTTTGCCCTTGACTTTCTGTCAGAACACGGCTACACTCCAATCCAACC
>CBQWHN010000074.1:0-5764 GCA_967728685.1 uncultured Nitrososphaera sp. | reverse complement strand
TAACTTTTTTTCAAAATGCTCAGGGTACAAAACCAGAGCCTCTTCACTCATTCCAAAGTCGCGCACGAGTACTGAAAATACCAAAGCCGCTACATTTTCTTCAAGAGCGATATCTAGGCCACGCCTTATTGCTGCAACACCGCGTTGTGTGTTCCAAGGCTTTAGTTGACCATCTTTATGGATTGTATTTTGATGTGTGCCAACCAAGCCAATAATGTGCTTGAAAGACATTTTTTCTATGATATCGCCGGCATAAAGGCAGATTGCTTCGAAACTTTCATCGTATTTTTCGGCTACGAGTGTTTCGTAATCCACCACTCGCTGCATATTCAAGTCAGAATCAAAAAATGAATCTGCAGGCATTCCTATACATACGATGCCTTTGAAAGCCCCCTTTCCTGCCTTCCTTTCAATATGATGAAATATCTTAGTCCATTGTTCTAACAAGACATTGCTTGGAACTGAGGGTGAATAAAAAATGTCTTTATTGATAATCGTGAGCGAACCTGCTTCAATGTGATCTTCAATTGCAAGTCCCATCTTTCTGATGTGTTGTATTGTTAAAGTCTCATTTCCCTCTCCAACGTATACGACCGCGTGTCCATTAGATATGGACTCGTCTATCTTTTGATAAATGCCGGCTCGCCAGTCATAGCTATCCGTTTCTTCCGAGCCAAGAACATAGATAGAGTGGGAGTGACCCATTACGCAGCAAGTTTTCTAATGGATATAAATATTATACCGATACGGGCCCCCGTTGCCTGTCACCGCGGGAGTCCCGTAATAGTGAACGATGTTAAGAGTCGAATATTACAGTAATGTTGGTATCTTTCAAGGTGAAGCGTGGAAAAAAAGCAGCACAGCTCCAACCGGCGCAGCCAGTAGAAATCACTTTGTCGGTATGGTACACAGAAAGTGCGTGATTAGCTATTTTTATAGCTCTCGCTCATTTATCTTTTCTCTTATCGCCCACAGCCTTGTATTTCAGGCAATCACAGTTTCTACACTCAAGGTTTGATCCATGCTGCCGTCTATCATGTCCACATACACAGTGTTCCAAAGTCTTACCCGTAATACGGGCTTGACGACCTTCTAAAGCTATCTTTTGTAGCTAGGTTATATAACAGCAAATATCATCGCCTTCAATGACTAAGGCTGCCGAATACGAATGCGACTTTTGTGGGGTTGGATTCGAAACAATGACGAATCTTAAGCAGCACTATATTGAGAAGCACCGCGACAAACTAAATTGGTAGATGACCGTTCTTCGAGATCGGTAAGAATGTCTTTTTCTACTGAATAATATTTGCGTTCTTATTGTTTTGTGCACACTAGGCCTTCGCATATTGAGCTAAAATGGCTTTCAGATGAATTAACATGGTTAAGCCAGTCTTAAATTAGGCTGGGATCGTCTCTGACATACCCGTTCAGATGCCCTGCTCGCCCTCTCTCTACACGCCTATCATGCGAGCAGGGCTATGTCACAATTACGAGAGTTAGACTGCAACAAGCCCAATATGAGCACCTGCATCATAGAAAATGCTCAGCTGCCCGAAATGCCTCTGTCTAGTTCTGAAACATAATGATGGGACAACGGCTGAAGATTGGAAATGCATCTCTTGTAAGACGTTTTACCTTACGGAAGATCTGGTAGATGCAATAATCACTAGTTGAAGCTGAGCAATTTTTTATAAATAAAGCATAAGCCTGCTTTTGAACCGCCCAGTTTTTTAGAGCTAATTATTGCTAATGCTAGAGGCAAAGAGCTGCCTATCCACAAATGCTCCAATCGCGCTACGCATCGCCTTTGTAATCTGTTCGTAGATTGCGTACGAACCTGCCATCGCCTCGACCTTCTCCCTTTCAGTTGACGCGTTGGTCTCGATGATGATGTAGTCTGCGATTAACCGCAAATTGATCCCGAACGAACCGTCATCGCTCGCCCACTGGAGAGTGTAGCCGGTGCTGCTTTCTATCATGCCAAGCCACCGGAGGTTCTTGAACCACCTTCCGACTAGCTGTTGCACAACTTGAACGGGCCTGATGTTAAGCGGGATGTACGTTTGTAATAATTGCATGTATTCCTTGCCCTTTGGTCTGTGCAGGTCAGTTCTTGGAATTGCAGACTCTCCGGTCCTACTGAGCTTGTATCCCAGCGAAGACTTCTCCACAAATCCCATTTCTTCAAGCCTGTGCAGCGCCCTCGATAAACTCTGCTGGTGTAGGTTGAGCTTACGCATCAGGCCCTTGAACGAATAGTTCGATCCTGCTTCATTCAAAACAGCAAGGATCTTGTTGTCATTGTTGTGAAAATCAGTTGGAGAAAGCGTTTCCTCCTCAATGAGTATCTGCGATGTCTTGCCGCCAGAGATAACCTCCTTTTCTTTTACAGATTTCTCTTGTTTGGCCTCTTCCTTGAGGGTTGATTTTTCCGCAACGTTGCTTTCCACTTCCACTATAGTACGCCCCGCAAGATATAAGGTGTAAAGTAACAATCTGGTGAGTAGGTAAGCAAAATGCTACTAGTACACCTCGATTGACTTTTCCTTAAAGCCCATCTTGACTAATAGTGTCTTGATAGTTTCCCTATGATCGCCTTGCAAGATAATCTGGCCCTCCTTGAACGTGCCACCCGTGCCAATCTGGGTCTTTAGTTGCCTGGTTATGTCCCTGGCATTCTGGCTGTTCTGCAAACCTGATATGACCGTCACAGGCTTGCGGAACTTCCTCACGTCCTTGGTAATTACAATACTTATCTCTCCCTTTTCAATCTCTTTTATCAGGTCGTCCATCGAATCATAGTCTGACACTAGGTTTGTCATCATAGCCCACATTCAAAAGTGTTGTTGTAGAAAATCATGGGCGCTCATCCACCTGTATGGGGACCTGGAGCTGGCGTCCGTAGCGGTTGACGGTCAGCATTAGCTGGTCATTTACTTGCCTTTTGCGCACATGCGACGCAATCTGCGACGGATCCTCTATTCTATTACCGTCTATTCCTTCAATGATGTCGCCCTTTCTTAAGCCGGCGTCGTCTGCTGGGCTGTAGGGCTCGACCTTTGCAATGAGCGCACCTTCGCTTTCAGGCAATCCGTAATAGCGTGCAAGCTGCGGAGTCACCTTCATTGAGGCAACTCCAATCCAAGGCCTTGTTACCCTGCCTTTTTCTATCAACTCTTTAAGTATTGACCTAGCGATATTGATTGGAACTGCAAACCCGATTCCTTGCGCGTACGGCATGTTTGCTGTGTTTATCGCGACAACCTTGCCTTTCGTGTTCACAAGCGGCCCGCCCGAATTGCCGGGATTGATGGCGGCATCCGTCTGTATTAGTTCTAGCACGCCGCTCCTTGCCTGTAAGCTTCGGTTCAAGGAGCTAATGATGCCAGCGGTAACTGCCGGTCCGCCTGTTAGCCCAAACGGGTTGCCAATCGCAATAACTAACTGACCTGTCTTTAGGTCGTCCGAGTTGCCGAGTTCAGCAGCTGGTAGCGGCTGCTCGGATTCCACCTTTATCACTGCAAGATCGGTCACGTCGTCACTTCCGGCGACCCTGCCTCTCATGACCCTGCCATCCGCGAGCGTCACCTTGAGTCTCTCTGCATCGTCAATCACGTGGTTGTTCGTAAGTATGTAACCCTTTTCGTCAATGACCACACCAGAGCCCACGCCCTCAACAGGGAAGACTCTGAACAGCTGATCCTGCAGCATCCTGACGCTTGCAATGTTGACGACGCTCTTGCTCACTTTGTCCACAGCATTAACAAGGACATCTTCCGGAAGAGGTATCATGCCAATATATTGGACATTGCTTGGTAAATTGACCGGCTATTGCAAAACCCGGTCACAGTCAGGATCTGTAGTGTGCTGCAAATGTGTCTTGTTCGCTTGAGCTTAGGTCGCGTACAAATTGGCTATTAAGAATCCTGCCGTACACCACCAAGTCGCGTGCCACCATTTGGATGCGCTTTGAAACCCTTGCATTTACCAGTTCGCCTCCTGTGAAGTCTTGCGGGCCGTTTACCGACACGCCGTACGGCATGCTCCAGCCGTAGCACTGCCGGACTGCAGTCCGAATCTGATCCATCACCGTCAACCCCTTCTCATGAGATGCGACTATGAAGCCAAAGACCTTACCGGCAAACTCTTCGTAAAAGTGGTCAAGAAAGTTCTTGAGAGCGCCCGACATCGAGCCGTGGTAGTCTGGTGACGCAAAGATGAACGCGTGGGCCCAAGATACAGCCTCGGCGGCCTGCTCCACCTCCTTTGACGCCGGCGCGTTTGGGTCATAGATCGGCAGGTTAGCAATCTCTAAAAGGCGTGCCTCTGCGCCCTGTTTTTTGGCGTGTTCTAGTGCAATCTTTAACGCCTGTGTGCTGTACGAGCCCCGGCGCGTGCTCCCTGCCACCCCCAAGACGTTAAATGTCGTTTTCATCTTTTGTTACTATGATATGCCCGGTAATTAATCGACTAGCTTTTTTGTAATCTGGTCAAGTCAGTTATTGATCGCATATTTCTCCGGTAAATCAAGCAATATCAGCTCTGTCGGCCCTTCAGCTCGTATCGTAAGCCTACTTTCATTTTCAATTTTTGCCGCATCCCTTGTCTCCATTGTAGTGTTGTTCAGCTTCACACTCCCCTCGATAACAAACACATACACCTTGCGATGTTTCGCAATATTGTGCTCGACCTTGCTTCCAGGCGATAGTGACGAAATATAGATCCTGGTATCTTGGTGAATGTGAAGCGCCTGTCCGTCTTTTTCATTCTCTGGCACGATCACCGGCAGGAGCTTGTCCGATCTTGCTGCTTTATCGAACCTGCGCTGCTCCCAAGACGGATCAAGACCTCGCCTGTTTGCAAATATCCACATCTGCAAAAGCCTTAACGGCTTTTCTTTAGAGTGATTATGTTCAGAGTGTAGTATGCCGGAGCCGGCTGTCATCCTCTGAACCTCTCCGGCCTGGATCACGCCATGGTTGCCTTGATTGTCTTTGTGTTCCAGCTCACCATCAATGACGTATGTGATTATCTCCATGTCGCGGTGCGGGTGAAGATCGAAGCCGGTGCCCGGCTGGATAATATCGTCGTTGAACACACGGAGCGGCCCAAAATTCAACTTTTGGGGGTCTTGGTAGTGTGCAAACGAAAAATGCCAGTAGGTTGAGAGCCAGTCTTCCTCGTTGTGGTAATGCTCGCTTGATTTGATTACACTGATCATGTCTCTTTAATGATCTGCAGAATATTTAAGCATGGTAGCAATTTCTGACCTAGTTAGTTTGTCGCATACACCCAAGTAAGCGCAAACTTACCTCATTCTAATATATGCATACCGCGGATTGTTGATATAAAATCAGCCTGAAAATATTGCCGTTGTACAATAGAGGCTCTTGTAGGATGTGTGGTAAGACACTGACTTCGCTGTCGATCTGCATCGTCTGCAGGGAAGATGTCTCTTGGATATGCGATGATTGCGGCAGGGTTGAAGATGGCGCCCACCGGCACTACTGATGCCTTTTATGACTGAAGTAGGAATCTAATGGTGAAATTTGTTTTATAGTGCAATTTAGCGCAACATCACTGAAAAATTCAGGCTGCCGCAGCGGCTAAACCCGTTCAAATAACTATTCTTTTTTCTCCATGTTCTGAAGCGGGATCGCTAGCCTAGGCTCACTCAGTAGTTCAGGCTGCTCCGTCCCGGCCGGCTTTTGCGTCTGAGCATTGTTTGCAGCCTGCGCGGAATCGGCACCAAACTGCCTGCTCC
>CBQWHN010000073.1:0-5768 GCA_967728685.1 uncultured Nitrososphaera sp. | reverse complement strand
TTGCGCGTAACTCAACAAAAGGCCTTGTACATGATTTTTGTCTTTGTAGCTCCGCTGTCTGCTTCCTCTAGGATCATTATGTGATTCTATTCTACTTCCGCACTTCAAACTATGATGGCACTAATTTTTCTCGATTTTTGATTTATCGACAGAATCTCTACTAATAAAATTGTAAAGTTTTCCTCAATTTTGTCCGTCCAGTAAAGAATCAAACAAATGCTTTAAAGACCAGTTTTCGTTTTCTCATAGTGTTTGTCGAGCCCTTCAAAGCTATACGAGGACAGCGGCAGAATCAAAGTAAGCGTCACGCCAGGAAGACAGCTTGAAAAGACCTCAAAAGAGGCATTGGCAGAGCCGGAAAAATTCTGGGCAGAACAGGCCAAAAATCTAGTTTGGTTCAAGGAGTGGGACAAGGTTCTTGACTGGAAGCCCCCCTTCGCAAGGTGGTTCGTCGGGGGCCAGCTCAACGCGTCGGTCAACTGCCTAGACAGACATATCAAGACAGACATAAAGAACAAGGCTGCAATAATTTGGGAGGGCGAAAGGGGAGAGACAAGCACCCTCACCTATTTCCAGCTATATCAACACGTCAACAAATTTGCCAGCGTTCTCAAGAGCTTGGGCGTCAACAAGGGCGACAGAGTGACAATATACATGCCGATGGTGCCGGAATTGCCAATCGCAATGCTTGCCTGCACAAGGATAGGCGCAGTTCACTCGGTGGTTTTTTCCGGTTTTTCTACGCAGGCGCTGGTGGACAGAGCAAACGACGCTCAGTCCAAAATAATCATTACCGCGGATGGCGGCGTAAGGAAGGGCAAGACGGTTGAGCTGAAAAAAGTGGTGGACGATTCGCTGCCTGCTGTGGCGTCAGTCGAGCGTGTCATTGTTTTAAAACGCACAGGCACCGAAATCAGAATGGGACCAAAGGATCTATGGTGGGACGAGCTGATGAAAAGCGCCAAAACGTACTGCCCACCAGAGCCGGTCGAGAGCACCAATCCTCTCTACATCCTCTATACGTCCGGCACTACTGGCAAGCCAAAGGGAGTCGTGCATGGAACTGGCGGCTACCTTACTCATTTGTATTCGACTGCAAAGTGGGTCTTTGATTTCAATAAACAAGACATCTTTTTCTGCACGGCGGATATTGGCTGGGTGACCGGCCACAGCTACATTGTCTACGCACCACTGATGCACGGCGTGACAGAGGTAATGTACGAAGGCGCTCCCGACTACCCCAAGCCCGACCGGTATTGGGCAATTGCAGAAAGACACGGAGCTACGATTTTGTATACCACACCCACCGCGCTCCGCATGTACATGAAGTATGGCGACGCAATACCAAACTCATTTGACCTCTCGTCGCTCCGGCTGCTCGGCACCGTGGGCGAGCCCATAAACCCCGAGGTCTGGATGTGGTACTTTAAGACAATAGGTAAGGAGAGATGCCCGATAGTTGACACGTGGTGGCAGACAGAGACCGGCGGGATAATGCTCAGCATGTGTACAGGCATTGAGACGATCCCGATGAAACCCGGCTCTGCGACCCTTCCGGTCCCTGGAATCGATGTAGCGATAGTTGACGAAAACGGCAAACCTGTTCCGACGGGAACAAAGGGATATCTCGTTTTGCGCGGGCCGTGGCCGGGGATGCTCCTTACCCTCTGGGGTGATGATGAAAAATACAAGCAGGTGTACTGGAACAAGTTCACCGGCATGTACTACACGGGCGATTATGCGATGATCGATCAGGACGGATACCTCTGGCTCCTCGGCAGAGCAGACGACGTGCTCAAGGTCGCCGGCCATCGCCTTGGCACAATGGAGCTGGAAAGCGCCTTTGTCTCACATAAGGCCATTGCCGAAGCGGCCGTGACAAGCAGGCCCGATGTCACAAAGGGCGAGTCGATAATCGCATTTCTGGTGCCGAAAGAAGGTTTCACCCAATCTGATGGCTTGCGCAAAGATGTTGTGGCGCACATCAGGAACACGCTTGGACCGATAGCTACGCCGGACGAAGTGTATTTGGTGAGTAAACTCCCAAAGACCAGGAGCGGCAAGATAATGCGTCGACTGCTAAAATCGATTGCTAGCGGCGACAAGCTAGGCGACATTACCACGGTTGAAGACGGGGCTGCAATCGACGAAGTAAAGCAGGCCTACGAAGACCTGAAAAAAGTGGTCAGCTCTTAGAACTTCCATGTTGCAATGTAGCGCGGCGTTATTTCGACGACGCTGGAATTTTTGCCCATCCTGATCAACTTTTCCGCCACCGCACCATCAACTGAACCCAGGTACCTGAGGACATTGTGGGTAGTAACCCTTATGGCATATTCAGGATCGTCAGTAACCCTCGCGATACCCTTGCCGCGCACTCCGCGTGGCGGGGCGTCATCAGTGACGATATCGACAAGGAAATACACGTTTGGATTTTTGCGGAGCGAGTGGGCTTTCACTCCATCCCTGTCGACAGATGCAAAGAATTTCCCATCTTCGAAGTAATACCACACCGGATGCACGAGAGGCATGCCATCGCGAACGTCGACCATTGCAAGCCGGAGAATATTGGGCTGGTTGAGCAGCTCGGATACCTCACCTTCCTCCAGCGGCTTGGCGGTTCTGTCTGCAAGCGTAAACCTCAACTGCTTAACTAGATCGTCGAGATTAATTAAGCTAGGCAGAGATTATTGTCATCTTGGAGCCTACAGAAATACTGTGGTCGTCTATAAAGCCAGAAGTGGCGGCCATCACGTAAAGCGCTTGCTTTGTCGTCTTGTATGTGCAGCTGATAGTCTCGACTACGTTCTCGCACGGCGGTGCATTCTTGATCATGTAGACGGCATCGCCGCTTTCATCAAACCAGATCAAGTCAAGGTTGTATTCAACGTTGAGCATCCACACTTCATGCAGGTCAGGCTTGTCGTACTTGATCAGCATCGCAGTGTCAAGCGGCAATAGGTCCTGCCTGAATGTCATCCACCTTTGCTTTTCGGCGGCAGTCTCTGCTATCTCTACAGTTATGACGTCGTTGTCTATCTTTACGGTGCCTTTTGGAAAGCTGGTATCCCTGTCCCTGATGTCTTGCGGAACAAACGCTATGCCAAGCGCGCCCACTGCAACAGCAGCGATAATCACTGGTATCAGCACTGTCGATTTGCGCGCCACTGTGCAGGATGCGTCATAAAATTAATTTGAACTTTGTGTTTTGTCCATTCAAGAATAGACAAGACAGCTGCATTCAATGTTGCAGGTTCCCATCTCTACCATGTACTGAGGGTCGGCGGCATGCTTTCCAGCAAGGCATGAATTGAGGTGGAGGGGGTGGGATTTGAACCCACGAACCCCTAAGGGACGGGATCACTCATCTCGCAATTCTGAATGTGGCGAGAAGAAATTGTGTCGCGCGCATCTTGATCTTGAGTCCTGCGCGTTTGACCAGGCTTCGCTACCCCTCCGGCCCAAGCTTGATGTCGGTGGAACCTTATTTCATTATTGCGGCAGCATGCAATTTTAAAGGTTAAATTTTGCTTGCTGTCTGTACTATGGTGCTACATGCCCAAGCCAGAAACCGTTTCAAGGCTATGCACAAAATGCCATTCGAAGACAGTCCATGAAGTGCGCGAAAAGACGATCGCCGGCATAAAGCTAGTTTGCACCGATTGCGGGCATTCGCTGGTAGTAACAAGCATGTAACATTTATTATCAGATACAGCTTTAGCAAAAAACATGAAAATAAACGAGCTGAAGGCTGGAATGCGTAACGTAAGTGTTGTAGCAAAAGTAGACAGCGTGGGCGATCCCCGCACCGTCAACCTGAAGGCAGGGGGCACTAATACAGTCGCTGACGCAATAGTATCCGACGAAACAGGAACTATCAAACTGTCGCTGTGGGGCGAAGACATCAACAAGGTACAAGCAGGCGAAAGGCTCTCGATAGAGAACGGCTACATCAACACATTCAAAGGCGAAAACAGCATCAGCATCGGCAAGTTTGGCAAGATGACAAAACTCTAGCTAATGTAGCCAGCGTCCCGCGGCTTTTGCGCCGGTTGGCCTTCAAGCGACTTGCCGCCTCGCCCAGCAAGCATCTGCTGTTCTATAGTATGAATCAGCATTTCAGTGTCCTTTGCGCGTTTTTCCAGATTCGTCATGTCTACCTTAATGCCGATTATCCCAAGCAGGGTCTCAAGCACAGCCTTTGAGGCCTTGGCGTCTACCACATAACCTGACGTCTCTCCAAGCAGGCACATCCCTTTCATGTTGCGTAGCTTTGCTATGCCAATAACGAGCCCGTTCATGCCCGTGATGCTCCCACTATCCATCATCGAGATGTTGTGCGACACAAACTCCTTGACCGTTTCCACATCGGTGGCTGTGCCAAAGACCTTGGGTTTGTCGACAAAGACTCCAGTGATATACGCGGCTAACGTAAACACCTGATGCGTGCCAAACTGTTCCGCTATGCCCAGCACTTCTTCCGCAAGCGCGTATTCAGAGTCGGGGTTTGCCGGCTGCGAGTCACCTGTCAACAAGAGCAGGTCAACACCGGCGCTCTGCCACCAGAAAATGCTGTTTTTCATTAGGTCGGCAGTGCCATCGTTCTTGATCATGACCTGCGGCGGAAAAGAGCTAGAGTAAATGTCGACAAGGTGCTTCGCAGGCAGTTCATCTATCAAGTGGTCGACTGCCAACTTGCCGACATAGCCGCTGCCAGGAAAGCCGCAGACAAGGTGGGGCGACTTCAGCTTGGGTCGGTCGGTTGAAGAATAGACAAACTTGATCTCACGCACGGACATGGAGCTTGACAGCTCACTGATGCGCTTTAAAGCTTTTCCACGTCCTTGATAATGATGAGATGTTGCACGCGTTTGCATTCTAGCGGCCGAATGAATCCCCAATTTAGGTGAATTATGTTAAGGATGTCAGGAATAGAACAAACCTTACGCTGCGAGAAAAATTTCATAGCATTCTAACTGAGAGAATTAATAAGAAAGTGAGAGAGAAATGAAACCGACCTTTGCTAGTACAGAACAAGAGTGACCGGCTCGGGAAGGACAAGATTGCTGTTCTAGTGTTATGGTTTGCAGTCCTAATTGCTGTGCGGGTCCTATTAGGTTTTGTACTGCATAATGCATGGATCGGGACTCTAGGCGCGGTGACCATCACGTTTGCAATATTCTATATTATACTCAGATACACGACCCTGCAAAAATACCGACTGTTGATAAATTCATCCCTAAACTACTGGTATCGAAAAAAATTCTTTTACATTAACGGGATACTGAGCCTTGTGATCCTGGGAGGAATACTCGGTTTTATCGAGTACGGCCATGCCAACTATGCCGACAGGCTGATAACCGTGGACTTTTCACAACAGGAAATCGAGGAATCGTTTGGATCACTAACTGCAAGCCAGCAGATACAGGCAAACCTGATAGAAAGCCTTCAGAGATATTCACCGGTCGAAATAATCGCTATAACGCTGGCAAGCGCGGACAAGACGCTCGATGGCAACTACTCTGTAGTGGTCAGCTATATGATTGCAGAGGACGTTGAAATAATGATCTTTATGATGCTATTCCGAACTAGAAGAGAAATATTCACTGCAAGGGCGCCAAATATTGTCTATACTGTTGACAGATTATGTGTAATCATTCGGAATTTAATCACCCGCCGTTAGCAGTACCATAAAGAAAAGCCTTGGGCGGGATTCGAACCCGCGACCTCTACCTTACCAAGGTAACGCTCTACCAGGCTGAGCTACC
>CBQWHN010000072.1:0-5902 GCA_967728685.1 uncultured Nitrososphaera sp. | reverse complement strand
TCAGTTGCAGTTGAAAAGTTTGAAATGCTGGGCAAGACTGTTGGTCTGAAAGCGCTGAAGGATTACAAGCCAAGGCTGCGCTATTCCGATCATCCGTACGTCGAAGCATTCGTGAAAAATATCAGGGTCAACGTCGTTCCCTGTTACGACGTTGAGCAAGGCAAGTGGCAGAGCGCGGCTGACAGGTCGCCATTCCACACTAGGTTCATCAGCAGCAACTTTGACAATAAGAAAAGGCAGCAGGCAAGGCTCTTGAAGAAATTCTTCAAGGCAACCGGTTTATATGGCGCGGAAATTTCCACAGGCGGCTTTAGCGGCTACGTTTCTGAAGTGCTCGTGCTGAAATACGGCTCATTTGAGAACGTGTTGCGTGCGGCGGCAGACTGGCAGGAGCGGCAGGTCGTATCAATAGGCGGCTACGATTCCGACGTCGTAAAAGGGTTTACAAGTCCCGTCATAATAATAGATCCGGTGGACAACAGACGGAACCTCGGGACTGCGATTTCTCCAGAAAGCAATGGCAGGTTCATCCTGGCCGCAAGGGCGTTTCTTGACAAGCCGTCAATCCAGTTTTTCAAAGGTAACCCGCGCGGCCCCGATGTAAGCAAGCTGCGCCCAAACGTCCTAATAATAGAGTTTTCACACGGGGAGCGTAGCCCGGACATCACCTGGGGACAGCTAAAGCGGAGTGTGAACGCGATAGCAAAGCAGCTAGAGATAGCAGACTTTGTGGTCCTGCGAAGCTCGTGTATGACTGATGAAAAAAATTCTGCAGCCCTTGCGTTCCTGCTCGAATCTATCATGCTTGCGCCGTACACAAAGAAGAAGGGGCCCGAGGTTTTCAGGAGAAAGGAAACTGCAAGCTTCCTCTCCAGCAGGAAAAAAGTACTTATGACTTGGGTAGACAAAGAGATGAGAATCGCAAAGCTGGTGGACAGGAAGGCATCAGATGCAAGGAAATTCGTCAGGTCGCTTCTTGCCAATATGGAGAGCAGCGGAGTCGCAAAAGACCTGATAGCAGGGAAGCTCCAAATTTATAGTGGAACCGATAGGAAAATCAAAGGGGTTGCGAAAGAAGCCATTGGAGAGGTCGTCTCAACAGAGCGTCTCATTTTCAGATGAGCTCGATATAGGTTCGCCTGAGCTTGTACCACTCTTATCTTATCCTCGCTTTTCAGAAAGCGAATACAAAGAGCGCATAGCGGAGATGGAGTCGCTTGGAATAACGTCAATCACGCTAGGCGGGAAGACTATTGTAAACGGCGTACACATCGCAGGCAAGGGATGTGTGGGGCTCGTGTTACGCGGAAAGATCGGTAGTAATACGTGCGCTCTCAAAATAAGGAGGATAGACGCTGACAGAAAGACGATGAACGAAGAAGCACGTCTTCATAAAATAGCAAACTCTGCCGGCGCCGGCCCGCGCCTTGAGGGACATACGAAGAACCTGATTGCGATGGAGTTTGTAGCCGGTCAGAGCATCGTCGACTGGGTCTACGGTGCCTCAAAAGGCAGGTTGCGCAGGATGGCACGGTCGGTGTTGGAGCAATGCTATGGCCTTGACCGGGCCGGGCTTGACCACGGCGAGCTCAGCCGTCTGAACCGGCACATCATAGTGTCAGACAGGCCCTGCATAATCGACTTTGAAAGCGCAAGCACTACTAGGAAGACTTGCAACGTGACTGCTGCGGCGCAGTCGATATTTCTATATGGCGCTGTCGCTGGCAGGGTAAGAAAAACATTAGAAGCTGACAGGGAAAAGGCACTTCTCGCATTAAAGAATTACAAGCGTGACCAGACAAGGGCCAACTTTGACGCAGTGCTAGGCTCACTCCCTCTATAGGCGACAATAATGACCAAGCGATTGGCAAAAGAAATGACAGATGTAATGAAGCACCTTACGGTTGCCGATGTACGCCTTGCAGCAATAATAAAGTCGGTCGGCGCATACGAAATCAAGCTCCGAAAAGACCCTTTCCAGTCTCTGGTGGAGGCGATAATATATCAGCAGCTTGCCGGGAGCGCGGCAGATGCGATTTACCGCAGGTTCGTCAAGATCTACGGCAGGTTTCCCCGGCCGGCGCAACTGCTGGCAACTAAGGATTTCAAGTTGCGCGACGCCGGGCTTTCAGCAAGAAAGATAGAGTACCTCAAGGACCTCGCCTCGCGCGTGTCAGATGGCCGGCTAAAGCTTACCTTGCTACCAAAACTACCTGACGAGCAGGTGATTGAACAAGTAGTACAAGTGAAGGGCATTGGTCGATGGACCGCCGAAATGTTTTTGATCTTTTGCCTTGGCCGGCAGGACGTACTGCCTGTCGGCGACCTTGGCCTGCGAAAAGCCATGCAAAAAGTCTACTTGCTTGGAGAGCTGCCCTCACCTGCAACCATGAGCGAGATCGCGCAGGTCTGGAAGCCATACTGCAGCATTGCCACATGGTACCTGTGGAAGTCGCTTGAAAAATTCAAAGGGATTGGATGATTATCTTATTTCTGCGATGAGCATCTTGACCGTGTTGATGTCAAGGTCGAGTTGTTCTGCTATCAGGTCTTCAGAGATCCCGGAGTGGTGCAGGTTCCGCAATGCCTCCTTCTTTTCCTCATTGACCACGTTGCTTGGCGGGTAGAGCGAAAGCTCGTTTTCGACCGACTTGATATACTTCACAATTTTTTCAACAAGATGATCTGCATCAACCTTCGGTTCTGTAGACATGACAAGCACGTGCTCCTTGACCGGCATGCTGATCAGCTTGACCTTGTCATAGGTGTAAATGACGGATCTTAGGTCGCCGAGCTCCTGCGTGAACATCTTTCTCAGATCAACTACGTAGGCAGATTGTGCAAGGCTGATCTCGGGGCTCCTGCCCTTCAGGTACTCTTCAGCATCGCTCCGTCTAATGCCGGTATACAAGTGACCGGATTTCTCCATCACACCCGCAAACCTAATCTCGGGGTCGAGCGACAACACATTTTTTGAAAACTGCTCCGCTTTCATAGTTAAAAATCGTAAAACAGGGAATAAGATATAGCCTTTGCGCGCAATTTCCCACAAAAAGGGGAAAAGATTAGGCGGACTTGAGTTGGTTGGGGTCCTTGATCCTGCCCCTACCAGTCTTTCTCGGGGCAATGTTGCCGACCTTGCGTCCCGGAGGAGTTGTCCTGCCTACTGACGACTGGCGGCCGATGTGCTGATGCCTCCCACCTCCGTGCGGGTGATAGACAGCTGCCTGGGCGATGCCCCTGACTGTTGGATAGAGCCTGCCGTGGGCCTGCATGTACTTTGCCCGGTTTCCTGCCTTCAGGAATGGCTTTTCCTTGCGGCCTGCGCCCGCTATCGCTCCAACTATGGCTCTGCATTTCTGATTAAGTAGGAGGAACTTGCCTGAAGGGAACTTGATCGTTACGCCCTCAGTGCCGTGTGCAAACACGACTGCTGATGAGCCGGCAGATTTTATCAGCTTGCCTCCGTCGCCGGCGTTCTTTTCAATATTGCATACAATGGTCCCATCCGGGATGGACTCCAAAGCCATAATGTTGCCGGCCTTTGCAGTTGTGCCAGCGCCGGCTTCGATAATGTTTCCAACAATGGTCCCATCCGGAGCCGGAACATAGGAATATCTTCCGTCGTCAAACTGTATCTTTGCCAGAGGTGCGTTGCGTCCCCTCTCGTGAACAATATCAACCACCCTACCAGTGTGATGATCTTCTAGCTTGAAATTGGGATACTTTGCAGGTGCAATCTTGCCAACAATGATCGCTCGGAATTGCTTGCCTCCCCGGCCCCTTCGGCGGACTAGCGTTCTCTTGCCCATTTTTCAGTAACCAGCCGTCTGATAGGTGATTTTAAGCTTGTGCTATTGTTGCTTTGCCTGTTGGGCGAACCATTCCTCTGCAGCCTTCTTCATCTCTTTTGAAGAAAGGTTGCGTTTGCGCGTCGCGATCCACCACTTGTGCCCGAAGGGGTCAGTTATCTGGCCCGCGCGGTCTCCCCAGAACTGGTCCATCACTGGCATCGTCACGGTGGCGCCGGCATTTACCGCCTGGCTAAAGATCTTGTCAGCATCTCTAACGTAGACATACAAGCCTACGGGAGTTCCGTTAAGGGACTGCGGTGACGGGTTGTTCATCTGGAGATTCTCCTCCCCGACCATAATGTGCGAGTCGCCAATCATGATCTCGGCGTGCATTATTTTGCCGTCCGGTCCGGGCATGCGGGCCTTCTCCTTTGCGCCAAACGCTTTTTTGTAAAACCCTAGCGCATCGGCCGCGTTGCGAACGGCAATGCCTGGGCTCACGGTATGGTACCCTTTCGGGATCGGGGTGACCTTCTTTGAGCTTGCTTTCCTTTTAGCCATACCATAGAGTGAGACTGTTGCATTAAAAAGCTTCTCAAGCATAGATACTATATCTTGCCGCCGCTCTCAAGAATTGCTGCGGATATCTCCCATATCCACAAAAAATATATGATTTAGTGTAGGCTTTTCATATCGTATAATGAGGAAATCCAGGGTCGCCACTGATAATCCTAGACAAAAGGGCGTTTCTCCGCCTAAACCCAACCCAAAGTGGGGCCGGGAAGAGGAGACGGACGTTTTTGCTAAAAAAGTCAAGCTATTCAGGCAGGGCAAAATTTCAGAGGACGATTTCAGGCGCTTCCGCCTGCAGCACGGAGCATACGGCTCGCGACTTCACATGGAGTACAGCATGGTCAGAATAAAGGTGCCAGGTGGTGAGATGACGCCGGATCAGATTGAAAAAATTGCAAGCCTTTCGGAAGGGTTCTCTATTGGATCTGCCCACGTTTCAACCAGGCAGAACATACAGCTCCACTGGGTGCAACTGGAAGACGTCAGCGAGGTCATGAGGGGCCTTGTCGAGACCGGCCTTACAACCAGGGAAGCATGCGGCAACACCGTCAGAAATGTAATGTGCAGTCATTTTGCCGGTGTCTGTCCCAACGAACAGTTTGACTCCACTCCCTATTCGATGGCGATCGCAAAATTCTTCCTCCGCAACCCGATGTGCCAGAACCTTCCGCGCAAGTTCAAGATCAACTTTGCGTGTTGCGACCAGCACGGCCTTGTCAGAGTCGCAGATATCGGGCTTGTGCCGGCAACAAGGGAAGAGAACGGCAAAACAACCAGGGGCTTTAAGATCTACCTTGGCGGCGGCCTGGGAGCCGCCTCTTTTATAGGTCACCTGCTTGAAGATTTCACTCCTGAAGACCGCGTCCTTTCGACATGCATGGCAACTGTTAGGCTGTTTGACAGACATGGCAACCGGGAGAACATGGCAAGGAACAGGATGCGCTACTTGGTGCACGAGACGGGCTGGGAGAAATTCCAAAAGATGGCCCTGAAGGAGCGCTCGATAGTGGAAATGACAACTTCGTACTCGACAGGTCAGCTATTCGACGTCAAGTCCCAGGAGGACACCAGGCAGCTGCCAAAGGCACCAAGAATGACAAAGCTTCCTGTGCTAAACGATCAAGTTACAAAGGAGAGCCCCGCGTTTGAACGCTGGCTTCACACTAACGTCGTTCCTCAAAAGCAGGACGGCTATTTCACGGTATTCATCACGCTGGGGGCGGGCGACATCACTGCAAGCCAGCTGCGTGTGCTTGCTTCTGCCATCCGTGATTATTCAGCCGAAGGTGTCGCGAGGAACACTCCACAGCAAAACTTTGCAGTGCGTTACGTGCGCGGGACAGAGCTCCGCGACTTTTACGAAAAGCTCGCGTCTGCAGGCCTTGCAAACCCGGGCGCTCTCACGATCGCGTCCGTAGTCGGCTGCTCTGGCACAACTTCGTGCAACCTTGCTATAACAAACTCGCACAGGCTGGCTAAGGAAGTGCAGCGCAAGTTCCTCGAACTCGGGCTTGACACCGACGATTCCTTGCGTG
>CBQWHN010000071.1:0-5928 GCA_967728685.1 uncultured Nitrososphaera sp. | reverse complement strand
GCAGGGCTCCAAGCCCGCTTCTTCATGGAAGTCGGTTTGAGAATGAAAAAGACTTGGTAGAATGGTGTCTTGAAAAAACAGAAAAGCTTCTCAAAAAGCGCGGAGACAGATCCGCCGCGCTGATCATGGAAAGCGGCGCGCAGATTGCCGGGGGCGCGATCATTTATCCTGCCGGCTACCAGAGAAAGATCGCCAAACTATGCAGGGATTACGACATGCTGCTGGTGTTGGACGAGATCGCAACGGGGTTTGGCCGGCTTGGCAACATGATCGAATACCTAGCCCAGAGGTCGCAGCCAGATATTGTCTGCTTTGGAAAAGCGCTGACTGCGGGTTATTTCCCGCTCGCAGTTACGCTGACCACTGATCGCATCTTTAACGCGTTCCTTGGAAAATATTCTGACAACGTTCATCTTTATCACGGGCATACTTTTACTGGCCACCCTGTTGGCTGCGCGGCTGCCCTGACAAATATTGAGCTCTACGAAAAACGTAACCTGATACAACAAATCAATGCAAACGCCAAATACATCGCGACAAGGTTGCGCGAATTTGCAAGATCGCCGATAGTGACAGATATCCGGCACAAAGGCCTGCTGGCTGGGATCGAGCTAGCAAGAAACAACAAGCCGATTGTGATGCTGAAAAATAAAGAGAGGATAAACTACTTCATAATGCAAGAATCGTTGAAGATGGGAGTCCACCTGCGACCTCTCGGCAACATCATGATTGTGATCCCTCCTCTAGCGATTGGCAGAAGAGATCTTGGGAAGCTGCTTGACGTGCAGCTAGAGATAGTGAGAAAGGTGGAGAGGCTATCTTAAATGCCTCAGTTCCTTGTACAGCGTGGCTTTTGAGACGCCCAGATTCCTGGCTATTTTTACCTTTGAGTGGTTCTCTGCGAGCAGCGTGATCAGCTGGTTCTTATCTATCACTTTTTGAGGTCGACCTATGCTCTTCCCAATTGCCTTGGCTCTTTCCATCCCATCTTTTGTCCTCTGCACCAGCATCTCACGCTCTCTCTCAGCAACCCATGTTAGGATACCAATCATAAGTTTCCTGACGCTTGGTTCCGTCATTTGCAGAAATGACTCCCTTGGTGAGCATGATATGAGAGCTGCATATTGTTCCACTGCTTTTATCGCGTCCAAGGTGTCCCAGAAGGTCCTGCCGACACGTGATAATTCATAAACCAAGACCGCGTCGACTTCTGCCGTCTTGACAAGCTCGAGCATTTCTTGAAACCCGCGCCGTTGCGTTGCCGGTACTCTTCCGCTAACAGCAGAATCTTCGAAAAAGTCAAGGATCTGGCAATTGTTTTCTTGAGACCACTTTTCAAGAGCCAGTTTTTGGTTTTGAACAGTCTGCTCTTCGGTGCTCACCCTGAGGTATGCAAAGGCGTATTTCATACGTCTGAATGGATAAAATGCCTTAACAGCAGCGTTGTCAATTAAGTGCGATAACCTGTTCAAAAAGGGTAGTGGCAATAAATGAACATCATCGAATGCAAAAAAATGCAAAATTGAAAGTAAAAAAATATGCTGTTTTTTGGACCGTCCAAAAAGGGGTCCTTTTTTGCACTGCTTTGCATATATCATCAAAATGACGGTTTCCGTCAATCATATCTGCGGAGTACGGTCAAAAACGATCTATCAGCATCTTGGCTTTTTGTACGCAAAACATGCGTACCGGATGCTATTTTTTGGCTAGTTATTCATGGATGGCTTTTGCACAGGTTTTTCAATATATATTGCTAAACTCGAATTATGCAACATCATGCTTTGGAATGGGAGTTGTGAACCAAAGTTTTAATTACCAGTTTACAACTCGACTGACCTGATGACCGATCTATCATTTATCAGCAGTTGCATGAATAAAGTCCTTGCCGGCGGTTCTATCACTTTTGAAGAAGCAGAGCGGCTGCTTGCAACTGATGATGTCATTGCACTTGCCGGCTGCGCCAATACCATAACCCGGACATTTAACGGCGATACGGTGGATGTCGAAGCCCTGATAAACGCAAAATCTGGCAGGTGCCCAGAGGACTGCTCGTTTTGCGCCCAATCATCGTTCTACGACACCGGAATTACAAAATACCAGTTGTTACCAAAGGACGTTCTAGTTGAAAACGCAAAGAAGGCCAAGGAGTCAGGGGCTACCAGTTTCTGTCTTGTTTGCGCTTACAGGGAGCCGCCGGAAAAGGACTTCCAGCAGATTTGCGAAAGTGTTACCGAGATCCGGTCTAGGGTAGACATCGATGTCAATGTTTCGATTGGCTTTATGACCCCGGCTAGAGCGCGCAGGCTGAGGGAGCATGGAGTAAAGCGCTACAACCACAACCTGGAAGCTGCGGAGAGCTACTTTTCCAAGATATGCAAGACTCATGCCTTTGCCGACAGGATCAACACTGCCAGAATTGTGAAAGAGGCAGGCCTCGAGCTATGCTCTGGCGGCATAATTGGAATGGGGGAGAGCAAGAAAGAGAGGTTGGAATTAGCATTCGCGCTTGCATCCTTGAGTCCTGACGAAGTCCCGATAAATATCCTCATTGGTAGGGAGGGAACCCCGATGGCAGGCTTTGAGCCGATCGACCCGCTTGAGGCGATCAAGACGATTGCGCTATGGCGCTTTATCTTGCCCAAAACTATTCTCAAGATCGCTGGCGGGCGTGAGGTGCATCTCAAGGACAAAGACAGGCTTGCACTTAAGGCAGGCGCGAACGGCATAATCACCGGTGGCTACCTCACTATCGGAGGAAACGCGCCAAACAAGGACATTGCGATGATAAGAGAGATTGGCCTCAAAGCATGACAGCCTTTGTCAGTGAAAGGCTTGCTTCTCTAGAAAAGAGTGACCTCTACCGCCACCTGAGAACGGTGGTGGTAGAAGGACCAACAGCATTGGTCGATGATAAAGAGGTCATCCACCTCTGTTCAAACGATTACCTTGGTCTGTCGCAAAACAAACAGGTTGTTAAGAAAACTGTGCAAGCGCTACATGAGGTTTCACAATGCAGCTCGCGGCTTATTGCCGGCAACCACCCAAAAATCACAGAGTTAGAAGGTTTGCTTGCAGACCATCGCGGCACAGAATCAGCGCTAGTCTATACAACCGGCTATGGTGCCAATCTGGGCGCTGTCACGGCTATTGCGGACAAGAGTTCAACTATATTCAGCGACGAACTGAACCACGCAAGCATAATAGACGCATGTAGGTTGAGTGGCGCTACTGTCAAGGTCTTCCAGCACAACGATGCCAACCATTTGTATGAACTGATGCATCATGTTGACGGCAGAAAAATCGTCATAACTGAAGGAATCTTTAGCATGGACGGTGATACTGTAAGATTACCGGAGATATGCGCAATAGCAAAAGAACATGACGCGATAACATTGATCGACGACGCTCACGGTGACTTTATCCTCGGACCCGGATTTTCAGGCGTTCCAGCCAAATTTGGGTCAGAAATAGATATCCATATCAGCAGCATGAGTAAAGGCCTTGGATGCTTTGGAGGATATGTCGCCACCACAGAACCTGTTAGAGAACTCTTAATCAATACGTCAAGACAGTTTATTTATACATCTGCGCTGCCTGGTCACCTGTGTGCTGCAGCCATTGCAGCAATCCCGCTGGCCAAAAAGGGCAATTTGCAGAAAACACTCTGTGAAAACATTAGCTATTTCACAAATGCAATTAAAAAGCTCGGGTTTGTTCTTGGAACCTCATCGAGCCAGATAATCCCTGTAATGATAGGTCAAGAGAAGCTGACAGTAGAATTTTCAAAAGAACTGCTAAGGCAGGGTGTTTTCGCGCAGGCAATACGATACCCGACGGTCAGGAAGGGCTGTGCGCGCATTAGGGTTTCACTTACGGCAATCCTTGCCCAAAAGCACTTAGATGCCGCTGCTGGTGCTTTTGAAAAAGTAGGCAGAAAAACAGGCGTCATCTAATCATATTTCTAAACTCGAGTTTAGAAACAAAGTTAATTAACAGGCGTTTTGCACTATTGGCGTGCCCGCAAAGGAGTTCGCGTTCAAGCTAAAGCTTTCAGATGAGCAAAGTAGGGAACTTGCAATGTACCTTAACTCGCTTTCACCTTCAGACCTTCTGTTTGGTATGCGCTTTGCGTACTGCCGCCACGCCGCAGCGAGCGGCGGATACCTGATGCCTGGACGTAAGAGTATGGTGAAAAGGGAGACTCACCTCCTGAGCCCGGACCAAGCAAAGTGGCGCCTCAACAACTGGAAGGCAATGATAAGAACATACAGAGAAAAAGGCTACA
This sequence comes from uncultured Nitrososphaera sp., assembly GCA_967728685.1. GTDB lineage: Archaea > Thermoproteota > Nitrososphaeria > Nitrososphaerales > Nitrososphaeraceae > Nitrososphaera. The sequence goes on along the minus strand of CBQWHN010000071.1, from coordinate 1,643 downwards.
GCTATCCAACAATATCAAGAATAAAGAAACAAGTTCAGAAAATAGTAGTTCAAAAATAAAAGATAGGAGCAGGCTAGTAGACTGTCGCTTCTATATTATTTGTGGGCGTGCTTGATTTTGTTGCAGGCATATCCGGGAACTTGTTCTTCATGTTCATCTCCACAACCGCGGTTGCTTCTTCCATTATCCGCGCCGTGTCTTCGTTGAATCCTGTAACAGTTTCTATTTCGTTGTTCGGTATCTGCCCAGAGTCTGTTATGATGTTTCCTAGCAGTTCCGATATCTGGCCAAATGACTGGTCTGCTTCCGGCATCATTCCTGCCAGTCCACCCTGCAATCCTTTTATCACAGACATTGCCGGGCTCAACGTCACCACGACATCTCCAAGCTCAGTTATCGTGTTCAGCCTTAGCTGTATTTGTTCAAGCGCTAGTTTTGCAGAAGTCACCATCTTGTTCATTTTCCGGATCTGCGACAACTCTCCTGACAGCACTCTTGCGTGCGAAGCGTCATGGCTTTGCATCGCAAGCACAACGCGCTTGAAAATTACCTGATCTTTTTCTTGCATTCTTGACGATATTGAATCCAGTTTTGCGATTTGCATTTGCAACTTTTTCTGTGCTTCTTCTATCCTTGGCTTCAGTGGCGCTTGCGGCTTGATGCCCTCGAGCAACCTGTGACCAACACTTTCCCCTTGTGGCTTTATCCACTTGCTATCAAACGGCATAATATTACCAAGCCATCATGACATTGGAGAACTAAAAACCGCGATGTACCGCAGCCAAAAGTAACCACAGTAACACCTGTCCGCGGTTACATATGTTCTAGAACAATCTCACAAATACCATAAACCCTCTCCTTTAGGCAAGTTTTTTAATGGCTGTAAACGGGTAAAACCTGTAGAGATGATAAAGGAGAAGATCAAAGTCAACAATCGCAATTACAATGTTACGATAAACGAACAGACGCAGATGTACGCAATGCGATTGCGGAGACTTTATCAGCAGAGCTACAGCGACATGGACAGCTTTGATGAAGTGAGCTCTGAAATCTCTAGCACGGTGAGTAACCTGCTCAAACATGCTGTTTCTCCAGAAGTAAAGGAAGATGACATGGACGGCGTCATACAGCAGCTGCTAAAGATGTACGAAAAAGCTGCTAAGAAATAGGATTTGAGCATCTAGAAAACGTCTAAATAACAATCTTAAGTCTCTCCTCACATGGATGCCCATGCAATCAAAAAGTGTATCAACCCGTCCTGTGGTTTATCTTATGAAATTCATAACAACATCTACAGATGCTCCTGCGGCTCACTTCTTGACATCAAATACAGCAAAAAGCCAAGCCACGACCTTGTCGAAACGTTCTATCAGCGGCGTAACCATGGGGGCAACATTTACAACGAAAGTGGCGTATGGCGCTTCCGCGACCTTATCAATTTCGCAGGCATTGATACTGAAAGTTTTGAGGAATGTGCGCGTGTATTGGTGTCCCTTGACGGCTCTGAAGGCCGCCTCTCAAAGCCCTATAGCATGAGCAAGGCCGCAGACTACACTGAAATGGACCATGATTCCTTGCTGCTTCAGCCCGAGGGCTACAACCCATCCGGCTCATTCAAGGACAATGGCATGTCGACCGCGGTG
>CBQWHN010000070.1:0-5950 GCA_967728685.1 uncultured Nitrososphaera sp. | reverse complement strand
GACGGCAGGATAATTGGCGCCCGGGGGCCGTACCCAATACTAAAGTCACCGGCGGGAGATGTCAGGGACTTCAGAAGGCGGGTTGAAATTATAGACATGATTGGCACTGTTGACATTGAGAAGCTAGTAGCCTGAAGTCTGCCTGTGACGGTTGACCCTGTTCTTTTTCTCATATTCTTCCAGTATGCATTCCGGGGTCATGCCAAGCTCTATTGACGCCTGAACGACGAAATGCCAGATGTCAATGAGCTCCTCTCTTGCCGCATTGCTCTCGAAGGATGCCGGCTTTTTCCACCACTTCCAGCTTGTAAGCCGCTGGAGCTCCACCGCTTCGTGGATTATCGCAGTTGAAAGAGCCGATACTCTGCCTTCGACAGAAGTTGGATAGCGCGAAAGGTCCATCATGGATGCAAGCTCCTTCTGCATTGAAAAAATGGCTTCAAGGGTGTCCATCAACCTGCTAGTTCCTTCCGCCTGCGTAAAAAGCCTTGTTCTCCGACTAGTGTCGAAGAACGGGGACGTCTGCGAAAGCTTTAAGGCATGACTTTGTTCCTATTAGCCTTGACAATGGTTTCTCACACTTCTGCCAACAGCAAGCATCCTTCGCCATCGATCCCTGAATCAGGCGAAAGCGCTCAGTCTGCGTCTCTTGGCAACGTTCTTACAGCATGCCTCGACCTGCTCAAGATCGACGACCCGGCTATCCGGAAAAAGGCGGTTGAATTTGTAGGAAGTGTCCCGCTCGGCACAGTGAACACGTACGGCAAGTGGATAACTGCCGCCAAGGCAATAGCCGATTCATGCGCGGTTAGCGGCAGGCTATTTTCCCAGTCTGAAATGTGCGATTTTTTGACAGTCGCTGCAAAGGGGGTTGACTCTAGACGTGCCGGCACGAAGACCGTCAATGACGCCACTTTTCAGATTTACGTCGACATTATGGAAAACTACCAAAAGGCAGACGACAAGGTGAAGCTGCATTATCCGCGGATCATTGTTGATACAATTTCTGCGCTTGACAAAGGAGTTGACACGAGAGGAGAAGCGGTAGGACTATACAGCCTTGACAGATATTTCCAGGAAAGAAAGTCGACTGCCACTCAAGAAGATCCTGCCGCAAGCTATATCGCAAGGCCATTGAGTGAAAAGGGGGCTTCCGCCACACACCAACCGCCCTCGTATAGCGACGAGCTGGTGGAAAACCTAATGCATATCACCAACAGATCTAGGAAAGACCTGGAACGATCGCTTGCTGGCCTTCAGACAGCGGATGTGAAAAAGATAACGGATCTGTCGCTAAACTACAAGCGCCTCCAGAGATATGGCAAGTTGTCAAATCCCAAAGCGTTCAAGAAGGAAGTAGAAAAGGAATTCGGGCGCAGGCTGACCGACAACCAGTTGCAGCACGCCATCAACTCGATAAGAAAAGCCAAGAACTACATTGAAAATGTCCTTGACGGCAAGTTCGTTCCACACGGGACCCACGGGATAAACCACGTCAAACACAATCTAGAATACGGTTACCAGCTTATGGGCTTGATGGAGCCGAGAAAAAGGCGCTCGGACTAGGCTCTTCTGCGCCTGCTATATCCGCTCCATGTTGAGTTGAACCTCTAGAAACTTGATGCCTTTGACCGTGGCCCGGTAGGCTGAAAAGGAATCTAGCTCAAACAGATTCCCGCTACAAGGATTTTTGGAAGCCGCTCGATTTCGTTAGGCCTAAGGTGCTGGTGCAATGTCATGATCCTCACTCGGGATGCGTCCTTGAGCGCAGTCGACAAGATTCTGTCGGACGCTTCAAACACATCCGTGGCTGCAATAAGAGAAAACTGGATCAAGACATTTTGACGCTTCGTTCTGAACAGAAGTTATATGATTAAGTTGGGTCGTCCTCCTATCGAAGGGCCCCGAACCCCTTGTTAATATGGAGAGTCGCCACCTATTTAATGGAGGTCTTGTTGGTTGCATGTTATCAAGCAGGTAAATAATTAGTGCTTTTGATCTAGATTTGTTATACCCATGAAGGTATCGTTACACAAGCTGATTCAACTCCATAGTTTTTCCTTGAACGTCCACTTTTTGTTGAGCAAAAAGTTTCCAACAGCGGCGACCATCACCGCGAGAATCAGGGCTACTGGGTAGCTAATCTGCTGATTTCCGTGCAACATATAAAGCATGAATAGTTGAATGGCGGCGCCGGGCGAGCTGAACCCAGCAAACAGGCCGTACTGCATCAGAGTTTTTTTTGCTGCAAAGTCTCTATCTTCAAATGTCCACAGCTTGTTGAGGAAAAAGTTGGAAGTTATCGAGAATATTATCCCAATCGATGCTGCGTACAGGTGCCATAGGCTAGGCATCAGGCTGCCAAACAATGTGGTGACAACAAAATTGACAAGCAGGCCTGTTGCTCCAATTGTGTAAAACCTTCCAGCTTTAGAAAAGAAGTGGACCGAAGTGCGCCTTTCCTTCTCTCTCAGCGACTTGCCGTCGCGATAGAGCCGCCAAACCGCCCGAAAGTAGTCATACATGACAGAAGAATCGAGCTTGCTTGCACCGGCCCGCCTGTTGGTAAAAGTGTAAGGCACTTCCTTGACGCTGGCGCCCCTTGTCTTGACTAAGATTTCAAGAAGCATCTTGTAGCCGATGGCATCGAATTTGATGCCCTCTATGATTCGCCGCTTGAACGCAAAGAACCCGGACATAGGATCCTTTACTCCGATGCCAAGGCCTACCTGAGCAATCTTTGTCGCGCCTCTGCTCATGAGCCTGCGCTTGAATGGCCATCCCCGTACTGAGCCTCCCTTGACGTACCTTGACGCAACGACGATGTCGTATTTCGAATTCTGGAGTTCCTCAACCATGTGGGGGATTGTTTGCGGCGGGTGGGAAAAGTCGCCATCCATGACTACCACGATGTCGCCGGCGGCCAACTGGACTCCGACAAGTATCGCAGAACTGAGGCCCAGCTTGTCCGGCCTGTTGATGACTTCGATATGCAGTCTCTTGTGGCTGATGCTCTTGGCGTATTGGCTTGCAATGTTGCCAGTGCCGTCAGGTGAATTATCGTCCACGACAATAATCTCTGCGGCTGTATCGGAGGGAAGAGTTTCTGCTATTGAATCGAGCATCCTTGCTATATTTTGAGACTCGTTGTACGTGGGAAGGACGATGGACAGCGGCCTCTTGCCTGCCTTCAATAGCTCTTCCTGCGCTGGCACATCCACAGGCCTCAATGTAACAATGGGGTATAAAATTTTTAATTAATGTCCGATATCCCACGAGGAGTTATGGAAAAAGGTACCGAATCTTTTCCGACTGGTTGAACTAGCATTGCCTGGAACGAAGATTGCGCTGAATTGACAATCTCAAGCTTGAGCTTCATGTGCGAATATATAGAAATTGAGCTCCCGAGGTACTCCCGTTGCTGGGAAGGAACCACTGTCTGTGCAACATTGAGGCCTGGCTGATCCGTTACAGCAATCGGGACATTCCTGACCATGTTAGTGACTACGACCGAGCAACCGGAATTTATCGCAGCAAGCGCCAGTTCGTGCGTGTGCTTCATCATCGCAAGGTGCCGGGCGGGCCCCGAGTATTCCACAGAAAACAGCGACGTCAAAGTATCAACAACTACAAGCTGCGGACCCGTGTCAAGGATTTTCCTAATTGCATTTGATTGGTCGAGTGTATTGAGCGCCCTTACAAACATAATCTTTTCAAGCGCGCTTCGCGAGCCGGAAATTTCGACTACGCGTTCTGGCCGGAACGTCCCAGCAGTGTCTACAAATATTGCCGCGCCTCCTTCACTTGCGCAGTTGGCGCATAAAGTGAAACAAAGCTGTGATTTGCCGGAGCCGCTCTCGCCATAAATGTCTGTTATCATGCCTGTGCGTACGCCTCCTCCAAGGAGCGAATCTATTGCTTTTGAGCCTGTAGAAATCGTAACCAATGTTCCTAGCCGGTTAGACGGTGTACGAATCCTGCTTATGAACCTGTGCAAAGGAACCTTTTTATTCGAGCCACGATTTTTTCAAAAGTGATTAGCTAGATTGTCATCTTCGCCGTCATCGCAACAGCAACCAAAGCGCCCTCTCTCAACCCTGCAACGTGCAATTAACAGGAAGGTTGCTGTGAGGCTCAAAAGCGAAATAGAGTACAAGGGCAGGATGAACAACGTCGACTCGTACATGAATCTGATCCTGACAGACGCCGAAGAGTTCAACGGCTCCGACGTGCTTGCAAACTATGGCAAGGTCGTGATAAGGGGCAACAATGTCCTGTTCATCAAACTGGAAAAAGAGTTCTAATCATGAATTCGGTGTCAATTTACAATTGGTAAAAAGATGGATGTTCACGTCTGAAAGCGTAACTGAAGGACACCCTGACAAAGTATGCGACCAGATATCTGACTCGGTTCTCGACGATTTTCTAAGACAGGATGTCGACTCGCGTGTTGCTGTGGAATCGATGACCACCACAGGCATTGTTTTTGTCGCCGGCGAAGTGACTTCAAAGGGAAGGGTGGACGTGCAAAAGATCGTACGCGACACCATCCGGGAAATAGGCTACGACAAGCCAGATTATGGTTTTGACTGCGACTCGTGTTCTGTACTTGCGGCGCTCCACGAACAGAGCCCGGACATTTCTATGGGCGTTACGGCCACTTCAAACAAGGAGCAGGGAGCCGGGGACCAAGGGCTGATGTTCGGGTATGCCACGAATGAAACGCCGGAACTGATGCCACTTCCAATTACCATGGCTCACCAGCTGTCCTTAAAGCTGGCACCTGTGCGCAAGAAGAAGGAGTTGAGCTGGGTACGGCCTGATGGCAAGTCGCAGGTGTCTGTCATGTATGAAGATGGAGTTCCAAAGCGCATCGACACTGTGGTTGTATCAACGCAACACTCGCCTGATATCAGTATGAGCCAATTGCGCGAAGAAATCATCACCAAAGTAATCAAGCCGGTGTGCGGCAGCTGGGTCGACAGCAGGACAAAGTTCCTTGTCAACCCGACAGGTAGGTTTGTTATCGGCGGCCCGCCGGGTGACACCGGCCTGACAGGCAGGAAGATAATTGCTGACACCTATGGCGGCATGGGAAGGCATGGCGGCGGCGCGTTTTCCGGCAAAGACCCATCGAAGGTGGACAGGTCTGCTTGCTACATGGCAAGGTACGTGGCTAAAAACATAGTCGCTGCAGGGCTGGCAGACAAGTGCGAAGTGCAGGTAGCCTATGCGATAGGTGTGGCAGAGCCCGTTTCTATAATGATAGACACGTTTGGCACAGGCAAGGTTTTAGAAGAAGAGATCGAGGCAAAGGTTCGCAAAGTCTTTGACATGAGGCCAGCAGGCATTATAAAGACACTGGATCTCAAACGCCCGATATACCGGAAGACGGCGGCCTACGGTCACTTTGGAAGGAACGATCCGAGCTTTACGTGGGAAAAGACCGACAAGGCTTCTCTTCTACGCTAACGTTAAAAATATACCGATGGCTTAGAGTTTCCAGTTGCTTAACGACAAAGTTGCAATAATCACAGGGTGGAGCATGGGCATCGGTTTTGAAATAGCTAAAGAATTCGCCATGCGCCGCGCTACTGTCATTGTATGTTCTAGAAGCATGGCGGGCGCCGAGATGTCTGCAAGTCTTATCAGGGGCAAGGCTTACCCGGAAGAGCTTGACGTGACAGATGCCGGTGACGGTGCCAAGTTCATGCATTGCGCGATCGAGAGGCACAGGCGCGATGACATTCTGGTCAACAATGCGGGATATCCCTTTGACCGGAAAATCTGGACGAAAAGGTGGGGAGACCAAATCGAAGTCGCCAAGGCTGCCGCAAGCTTGGCAAGTGACGATTTTTCATTTGCGACAGTCAAAGCCACAGGCCTAGACGGTGGAACAGTGCTTCTGTAATGTTTGAAGACAAGGACCTGGAGCTAGCAGAACAGGAAC
>CBQWHN010000069.1:0-5954 GCA_967728685.1 uncultured Nitrososphaera sp. | reverse complement strand
CCTAAACCAAACGCTCTTGCCTGTTTGATCAATAACAACAGCAGCTTTTTGGAGGGCGGCTCTCTAACAGGTGGACAGTAGCCGGCAATTTCATCGAAATAAAGAAGGTAGCGCAGCGTTTGCACACTGCCCTGCTTGATTAGCCACTGGAACAGTTGCTGCAGTATCAACTCGACAAACAGGTGCTTTTCCTGCTCTGACTGGATGTTGCGAAGATCCAAGATATTGATTGATGCGCTGCTGAAGAGCTCTGAAAAATTGATTGATTCAGCCGACGACCACGATCGCAGCTTTGGATCTGATATCAGCAGGTTTATCCTCGACGCAAGATCTTTCCTTTCCTTATCAGATATTACTTTGTAGACTGGAAGCGAGCCGACGTAGCTAAAGGATGGGTTTTCGATATTCCTGATGAGGTCCATTACCGTGAGGTTATTGCCATTTTTCCATGCATTCTCAAGGGTTGCGGAGACAAAGGTTATCTCCTTCCTGTCGGCTTCTTCATAGCCGGCAAGGCGGAGCAGGTTAAAAGATGTCAGATCCAGCAGGTCTGCAGCTGAAGCTATGTCAGTGCTCAGTAGCCGCTCGAAATCTTTTGGCGCAGATAGGTCGGGTGAAATTCCGACAGCGAGCCCGACAGATGACTTTGGCGTAAAAATCCTAACAGTAATTTTTTCAAAGTTTGAAGCTGCGCTTGGCGCTACCTTGAATTCAGTTGCCTTGTCGCGATATGTTTTCTGCAGGCCGGCAGCATATTTTGCCCTGTCGATCTTTAATGCGTCTGCTTCCTTGCCCGACCACTTTGTGAAATCGAAACTGGCTGATTTGAACGCAAGGTTGGCAATGTCCCCTTTTGGGTCAATGGCAAAGGTAGGGATACCTTGTAGTGCGGCCTCTTCCACAATGACTTTGGACAACACTGTCTTGCCCGAGCCAGTGGCTCCAAGTATTATCGCGTGTTTTGTTAGCGACACACGGTCGAGCTCGAATTTCAAGCCATCTACTGCCTGTCCTATATTGAATTTGGCGGGGCTGTACAAGATGAAGTGCAATATGGAGTGACGTCTTAAAAAGTGCTGTGGAATTGTGCTTGCGACGGCAAGCGGCGCAAGATCGGCTATGAGCCCCTGTCTATGTAACTGCAGTTCCAATTAATTTTGGATGGTAATTGTTGCAATGTATAACATATTCTTCAATGGAAGAGAACGCTTGTCCACATTCATTGCATGCAAAATCATATCTTCTATTGTCAAGCTCTACCATTGCTTAAAGATGTGCTCATGCTGATAAAATGTTTTTTGGTGATGTGTTCTAGATCTTGTAGTGCAGCAAAAGCTCGCCAGTCTTCTTCCGCTGTACCTTGCCCAGCTTGAGTCGTATTGCCTGCGCGATTTCATCAAACCCGTCTCCTTCGACAAGTGTTGTTGCAAGCCTGCCGCCAGCTATTTTTGGAGCGATTGTCACAGTCAGCTCGTCAACAAACCCAAGACGTAAAAGAGACCAGTTGAGCTCGCCTCCTCCTTCTACTAGTATCCTTCTCAGTCTCATCTTTTCCAGTCTGCAAAATAGGTCTTTCAAATTAACTCCGTGAGGCACGGCGGCGCTCTGACCCCTTTTTCCTTCGCTTATGACCAGCACCTGCGCGCCCATATCCTCTAGCTTGAGTATTTTCTCTTTTGGCGCTTGATCTGTTGCCGCCACGATAGTTTTGATCTTGGATGCCATTCGCATTATTTGTGAGTCAATAGGAATTCTGCCCCTGCTGTCAACTATTACTCTGGTCGGGTTTTTGCCCTTTACCAGCCTGACCGTGAGCTGTGGATCGTCTGCCAAAATCGTAGAAATGCCCACCACTATTGCATCGACAGACGCGCGCAGTCTGTGAACCCTTACAAGGTCTTCATTTGAAGAAATCTTCGAATCACCACTTGCGGTAGCGATCTTGCCGTCGACCGTCATCGCACCGTTCATTATTACCTTCAATTTACTGCCTCCACAAATCGTCCATCGATCATGATGGCGCTAATCGAGCTTTGGCTCAGCCTATGAACTACAGCAGCGTATGGGTCGTGCATCGGGTAGAGGTCGGCATGTTTTTTGTCAATGAATATCAAGTCCGCCGCGCGGCCGGCCTCTATGCAGCCAGAGTTTAGGCGTAGAATCTCTGCGGCGTTTACAGTAGCCATTTTTAACAGCTCGCGCGGCTCGATCATTTCACCCTCGGTCGCCCTTGACGCCTTCCAGATGTAATCCAGCTCTCTCAAGATATCCGGGGAGTTCAGCATGACATTGTCAGTGCCGATGGCCACGAGGCAACCCTGCCTGAGCAGTAGGGCAACCCTTGGTATGCCTGCACCCAGCACACCATTTGCCCTTGGGCAAACTACAACGCCCGTTCGTCTTTTTGCAACAAGCAAAATTTCGTCTTCTGTCGCATTTGTCATGTGCACCACAAAGTCCGGTTTCAAGTAATCCATCACCCTGTCGACTTCACTTCTTCCAGCGTACACCTTTGAAAACTCGATTGTTTCCTTTGACTCCGCAGCGTGTACAGCAACCAGTTTTTTTCTTGCCAGCTGCCTATATTGCGAAAGTGTCGTGTCGGTGTTTTCATTTGCTCCACTAATTCCAAGCCCGTCTGTTATTTCTAGCACTTTTTGGACCTGCTCTATTACTTCGCGTGGGAGGCCTGCGGCATCTTTGGGGCTGCCGTAGTAATTTGCTCTGCCAAGTACCACACATTTTACCGGGAGGTTGGCGATTGCTTCTTTCAGAAGCACTACTCCCTCCCGCCCATCCTCGCGAAAGTCGGCAAAGGCAACAATACCTTTTTTCATCATCGATATTGCAGAATTTCTGATGAATGCCTTTAGGTGCTCCGGCTGACTCTTTTGCAGGATTTTCTTTTTTGTTCCAAACACAGGATGAACACGCGCGTCGAGTCCATCGCTAGCAGCAACATCTTTCCCTATCGAGTCGGCAATGTGCGTATGCGCATTGATAAATCCTGGCATGATCAGAAACCCCTTGGCGTCCAATATCTTGCCGGAACCTTTGTAATTGCCTGCAGCTGCACTCCCGATTATACCATCCTTAATCGCGATGTATCCCTTCTCAACATAGTCGAGCTCTTTGCCCAACAAGAGGCTGGCGTTAGTTATGACTAGAGACATCTTATTTCATATATTGGTTGAATTTTTCCTTGTTTGCGCAGGTGTCTAATGGTGTCAAGAGCCTTAGTCGCTCCCTCGGCTGCTTTTCTGCCTGTTTTACTTATGCCTATTCCACAGTTGAGCTTGATATCGGTTCCCGCTGTTACTTTTTTTATCACCGTGTCTGCATCCTCTTTTGTCACACCATTTGAAATGACCATAAAGTTGTCGCCGCCAAGGAAGAACGTGAGCGAGTTGTGCTTAAGGAATTCTTCTGCAAGCCTGCTGTAGATCTTCATTACTAGTGCAGTTATTTCATATGGAGATAAGCGACTGCCTACCTTTGTCGAGCTATCGATATCGATGTGCATAATCTGCGCTATGTCGGCATCATCAAGAACATTACCAAATATCCTAGTCTCATTATCAAGCATCTTACATTCTCTTCTTGCGCTGTAGGCACTCAGATTCGCTTCAAACGCGGTTTTGCCAGCACCAATCGCCATGGACATTTTCAGGTCATCGTACAGCTCTGCCAAGTCGTGCTGAATCTCCTTGTGGTCGAGAGCATCAAGGCCATTCGTTACTGCAAAATACTCGTCGAACCTGTTGAAGAAGACGATGCAATTGTTCTCAGAAAAGAGGCGCTGCACGTCATGGTAGATTTTTGCCTGCAGCATTTGCAGCTGTGGCTCCCGATCGCTTCCGAGCGTGATCGTCCAAGGTCCGTATCCTTCGATCCTAATTATTGTTAGCTGTATCATCTATTACCACTGTTCCCCTGCCGACTGCCTTTTGTAGCTTTCCCAACCTCGTAACCATGTTGACGGCCGCATTTACCGCTCTCACAGGCACAAGGTCGGCACGTTCCCTTGCCTGCTCTACTGTCATCCCTGGTCCCATGATTCCAAGAGCGACCGGCTTGCCGTATTCTAGCGAAAGATCAGCTATTAGCCGCGCCGCGTTTTCAGCCACAATGTCGTCGTGCCTAGTTTCCCCCTTTATCACCGCGCCAAGAGTGACCACGGCGTCGACATTTTTCTTTTTCAATAACCGTTCAACTGCGAGTGGCATGTCAAAAGTGCCGGGTACGTACAAGACATAACGTACCTTGGCGCCTAAATGGTCTGCATGATTTCTTGCGCGCTGGAGCATCTTGAATGTTATTTCACTGTTGAACTCGGAAACTACTATTGCAAGATGTGTCAATCGCGAGTTATGCCACCTTGGCGTGAGCTTTGAGCTCGCTTGCATCAATCAATGGGATGTTGAATTTATTCGCGTACTCTTGCGCGGCTTCGATAGAGAGCGCCATGTGTGTGGCAGAGTCCATCATTTCACATATGGCCACAGCTGGCGTGAGCCCTGCAAGCTGTGTCAGGTATACGCACAGCTCGGTGTGACCCATCCTGTCCCACAGCAAGCGTTTTGACGCTATAAGAATTGGAACATGACCCGGGGCAAGGAAATTCTTGGCAAAATCTGCCACGCCACCGTCATCAATTTTCATGCAGACATTTGCCATCTTGGAAATTGTCAATGCCCTGTCGTGATCGGTGATGCCGGTGTATGTCGAGCGGTGGTTGACCGAAATCGAAAATGATGGTTTGTCGCCATATGCTGCTTTGCCCTCTGTTAATTTTGAAAACACTGGGTTTACTTTGCCCATGCTGGCTATCATGTCATGCATGTAGACAAGCCCTAGCTTGGTTGTGATCTCGTTTGCAATCGCAAGACACACAAGGCCGCCTGCATCATTCCGCATAGTGGCAATGTGATGGGGCTTTACATGCTCCGCTGCGACTACCATGTCTATCTCATTCTCGCGCCCCTTGTCATCGTGGACGAGTACGAACCTTCCAGCCTTGAGAGCGGCCATCGCTTCAGTAAGGGACAATGGATAGCTTTTGTCGACAAATCTTATTAAAAGATTACTAAAAGGTTGGTTATTACCATCATTTTGGTAGGTTGTTGGTAACATACTTGCCAAGAATATCTGTCTCGATGTTAACACTTTCGCCTTTGCGCCTCAAGCCAAGCGTTGTTACAATCAAGGTATGGGGTATGAGCGAAACAGAGACACGGTTGGATTGAACGTCGACCACAGTGAGACTGACACCGTCGACCGCTATTGAGCCTTTTGAGACAAGCGATTTTGCTAGTTCTCTATCTAGCTTTATCCAGATTCTTGTCTCGGAAGGCAAGTTTTCTATGTCCTCAATAATACCGGTGCCGTCCACATGACCCAAGACGAAATGGCCCTCAAGCCTATCGCCAACTTTCATGGACCTTTCGATGTTCACCATGTCGCCAGGTTTGACTTCGCCAAGGTTCGTCCTCCTTATTGTTTCGGCCACCATCTCAAACTCGGCCTCACCTTTTGACAATCCCGTCACAGTAAGGCAGGCGCCGTTTATGCAGACGCTGTTGCCGCGCTTGAGGTGACGCCCAAGCCTTCCAAGCCTGACCCTAAGAGCGGTGTCAGCTCCTTTCTTGCTCCTTGAGACAGACTTGACTTTGCCCATGCCCTCAACGATCCCGGTGAACATCCATCAAGTCTAACGGATTTTGAATATTTAACATCAACTCCTTAACAATTCAAAAAAATGCGTGATATGGTTAGAGGGTCTAGGATACCACACTCCTGGCCAATTCATGAACATCATGCAAGTCTGGCATCGTTTCTGGCCAAGAGAATATCGTCCTACGCCAGCTTCTGCCGTCGGCCTAAAGGCCCTCTGACGTTCGCAGATTCCTTTGCATACCAAACCATCTGATGACCTGTTGTGGTCATGTTTGTTA
>CBQWHN010000068.1:0-5996 GCA_967728685.1 uncultured Nitrososphaera sp. | reverse complement strand
TGTGCCTATTTCTGTCCATCTGCACGATTATTGATACGCATTAAGAATTAACAATGTAATTAGCCCAAAAGTTGAGCACGAATAAAGTACCGTTATTGGTAGCCAAAGTATTTTTCCCTTATTTCGGAAAATCTAACTGGAGCCTTATTACAGAGGCTGGTAGCGGAATAAACGGTTACGAGGCAAATCAAAGTAATGGGAACCTTCGCTCAATACTCTGCCTTTTTTCTATATTTTATTTAGGTGATGATTGTTACCGAGGCTTCTTATAGGTCGCAATCCAATTCTCAATCGGTTAATGTCTACAAAGGCAATTTCCCTCGAGAAAATGGAAGTAATCAAGAATCTGTACCTATCTGGAATAGGCGAAGAATTCATCGCGCTTCAGCTAGATATTGAAATTCCTGTTGTCATTAAGGTTTTGAAGGAGCAGGGAATTTACAGTGGCAGTGGATGATCAAGCCCCAATCGCTTGCAAGCCGTAGATACTAAAACTGTGAAGGTCATGCACTTATCCAAAAGGTGTGCGGTGGAAAATGCCTTTTACGAAGTTGCTAGGGCGCTTCCACCCGTCCAAGACTTAGCGCGTGAGTGTTTTTTCCTAACAGAACATGCACCGACTACTGACGCTATCCCAGAGCCTATCATGTTTGAAAGAGTGACAGGGTCAAATTCTTCTTGCAACAGCCTAATATTGTGGAGGCATACATTTTGTATCATGGGGAAAGTACGGCCTCCTAATGACTCTAGCGGTCAGAAAAAGCTGAAAGATTTTGAGGCCAAGGAACCGGTAAAGGTTTTGCCTGTGAATACACCGAACGCACCTCCTGAACCTGTAGAACAGAAAATCAACAACGCAAGGCCAAAGCCCCGAAAGACACTCGTTGAGGAACAGCTGCAACGTCCCGAAGTGAAAAAGGTATTCAAGGAAAGCGAGGAGAAGGTTGCAGAGGGCGTCAAGGAAGAAGTGGCGACGAGATGGTGTGAAAGCCGTCTGAGAGAAATTGGCGTTCCTGTTCATTTGATCTGCACAGTTATAATCAAGGGAAAGGGCCAGAGCGATATTTGGAAATGCGGATCGAAATCCACGTACAAATGGCTCAGCGAGGAATCCAAGCACGAAGGCAAAGCAGCAGCCGGTAGAATAGGAGGCATTGCATCGGGTAATGCAAAGAAGGAGCAGATTGCCATAAGTCAGACTCCAGAACCCATTAGGCAACCAGAGGATAGCTCAAAGCCGCCAGAGCCTCTTGTCCAAGTGGATGAACGACAGACTCCACAACTGTCTCCCACTGAGCAAGCAGTCCGAACGCCACCTGACATCGTTGCTGACAGCGATTTCAGCAAACCTCCCGATTCTGATGATTTGCTGAACAAGAATTCAGCAAATGAAATCGAAGATTATCCTAGACCGCCTGTAGCCACCATTCTTTTGACTGCCAAGCCAGGCTCTATCTTTCACACCTCTGCATCAGCAGCATTATAGGTTTTCACTTAGGTGGCCTTTTTTGCTCTACTTTTGCTGAACCGCCTTGCTGGCCCCTCTGGCTTTTGCTCGCAAGGACGCCTTTGGTTACAATCATGTCTGCACCGTCAGCACCTACTAGGCCAATAGCATTGATCAAGGCTTATCTTGTTGATTTTTGGTTGATCAAAGTTGGTTCGAAGACCACCAACCTCGGCATGCTCAGGGCGGTTTTTCAATATGAAAATCCCTTGATCAGATATGATAAAGAAAGCACAATCAGCTCGCGGAGCCCACAATCCCTACGGAGGTTCCAACTGCATGCAATTAGGTCGCCAGAAATTTGCTGAACTAAAAGTAGGCAAAATTTGAGCAACATGATAATCCGAAATAACTACAGCAAAGCTCTTAGAATTAGTTGGTCATCTGGATACATATACATTATATATCGCAATGAAAATTTCCTGCAACGGTCACGAATACATAATGACCCGGCCTCTGCCATTTTCTGCCTTTTTCTGCGTAGGACTGTTATGCGATAGTAGTTGGAAATGTTGACCTGAGCTATTGGCGACGACTGGATCACGGGATTCGGAAATATCTCTAAATCATGCTAATTGCCATAGACCTTGTAAAACATTGCAAGAAGTCGCCTTTTTTCTTTCTTTGAGATACACTATGACAGCTTTAGAATTGTATTTATTGATTAATTGGTCCTCAACATGCCAGTTCAGCAAAGGTAACGTTCTTTGTGTATTCCACAATTTGAGTTAATACAATGTCAAACTGCTAACAACAATGTATTTATTTGCCGTTTTGCGAATCTCACAAACATATGGTAGTTGACAACAAGGCTAAGATATCATATATTCAGATTATCAAGGAAGACCTTGGAGTTTTCCATATTACGCCGGATAACGGTCCGATCCCTGACTTTAAGGCGGGACAGTTCGTCACCCTCGGCCTGCACATTCCAAGCGAGGGCAAAATTATCCGCAGGGCCTATTCCATTGCATCGCCGCCGGAGCAAAAGAAAAGATTTGAACTCTACATCCGTTGGGTACGCAAACCTGTGCCTGGCAGACTCACGACAGAGCTATTCAATAAAAGGGAAGGCGACGAGATATTGTGGGTCAAGCCGACGGGCATTTTTACGCTGAACGAAAAGATGCATGATGGTAATCCTGACAACAGGAGGATGGTACTTATCGGTGGAGGAACGGGCCTTGCACCCTTTGTAGCATATTCCATGCACCTGAAGTCGATAGGGAGCAAACGCGAAATAGTCGTGTTGCACGGCGCAAGTTATGTGGACGAGCTCGGGTACAAGGACCTTTTGACGGCGCTCGAAGAGGAGAGCCTTGAGAAGGGGAAGGACAAGTGGAACTTCCGCTACCGCGCAAGCATCAGCAGACCACAGGAATGGTTCAACAGAACATGGAACGGCCAGAAGGGCAGGGTCGAGTCGTTCTTAAGGCCAAAGGCCGGAAGGGACCTCTCGCCACTCGAAGAGCTGGTGGGTGAAAGGGTGACACCGGAGAACACGTCATTCTATATCTGCGGCTGGCAGGGCACAGTGGATGGCGCACTGGACTTTTTGATCCCTAAGGGTTTTGTTACCGAGCGCAGCAAACGCAAGGACGGAAGCTACGATGTCAAGTTCGAGTCGTATGGCTAGATTTTCTTAAAGCCTTATATTTTCGTCAATTACGCTTACAATGATGAAGTTTGAATTTGAAGAATTTGCGACTGTCGAGGATGTTTTCCTCTACCTTGTCTCTGTCGCACCATACATGAAACAGGTGATGCCAGTCAGCTCGTACAAGGGCTACGTCTTTTCTATCGTGCCACTGACCCCGCTTTCAGGCGAAGTCCTGATGATGATATACACAAAGGGCAAACTTGAGCCGGGTCTTGCCGAATTTGACGTCTCGACAAAGAAGTTCAAGCAGGTTGCAGCAGTCGAGCGAGCGGACAAGAATTATTTTATAGTTCTGACACCAAAAGTTGCGACGCTGGCAGACGAAGCGATCAAGGCATTGAAAGGCTAGAGTCGCGGTGTCGCTGCGGCCGTCACGGATTTCTTGCGAGAGTATCTTTCCACAATGTCTTCCGGAACTTGGCCGTTGAACAACTCTCTTGATAGGCCACGAAGGTAACGCATGATTGCCCATGTTCCTGCCTTGATAAGAGCAGCCATGAACACCTTCATCGCCGGGCCGTAGGTCTTGTTTCTTATGATGATTGGAATTATGTCGTTTATCACGCGCAAGTTGTGCTCCCAGCACCTCCAGAACAGCGTGAACTGAGCCTCGTTGAGGTTACCAAAGTGCATCGAGTTCTTTTCGGAAAAGTCTTGGTAGAGAAGTGGCGCCACAAGGCCCCTCATCTTTGTCTGTTTAAAGTCGTCTATGAGATCAATTGTGTACTGGGTCTCGTCTGGCGTTTCATCAGGCCACCCGATTATGAGCGTAAGAGCCGGGAACCAGTTGTTCTGGTTGAGTACCTTGCAACCTTCCCTTACCACTGAGCCCCATTCTTCAGGCTGGAACGGCTTTGTCTTGACGCCAAGGTGTTTCTTGACCATCCTTGGCGCAACTGTTTCAACTCCAAGGTTTGTTGCAAGCCACCTACCACCTGCAACATTCATTCCGTTTATGTCAGACATTTTTTTGATAAGGTCTGGCGAAGATGCAACAGCAGAAAGTGTCATGTGGGTTGTGCCTACAAAGCGCGCCCCCGTTGACTTTAGGCCGCTCCAAAGCTCAAGAATGGCATCCCCATTCGGCATAAAGTCCTTGTTATCACAACCATAGAGAAGCATTTCGTCTGACTGGAGCCATATCGAATCGAAGCCATAGTCAAGGTTGAGCTTGGCCTCTCTTTGCAGCCGCTCGAGCGGAAAGTCCTTCTTTGAGCGTTTGTTTACGTCACAAAAGTCGCAGCCGCGTCCGCAGCCGCGCATCGCTTCAATGAGCGAGTTGACCGTCGGGCCCTGCATCATAGGAACGTTCTCAATGTTGCGTACAAACGTGTGCAACAGCTCCGGCGCGTCGCCGGCTTCAAGGTCGTGAAACAGATCGAGCGCAAGTTCGTCCGCCTCACCGATGACCACGGTATCGATTCCATGTATCTTCATCCTGTCGGGCTTGGCAAGCTCCCAAGAGCCATTGCCTCCCACGACCACCTTAAAATTGTATTTCTTCTTTAGCTGAATAATGGAAGCGCACATCTTCTTGAACTTCATGGCTACGTACGACAATTTTTCAGGCGACATTGTCGTTGTCACAGGCGCCATGCCAAGTGGATCCATGACGTTGATGCCCACAACCTTTGTATCAGGGCCCACGCATTTTTCCAATGTCTCTGGGTGTGCGAGGAAGATTTCGTCGCGCCTATATTCCTTCAGTAGCGCTCCTTCAATTCTTCTCAGACCGCACTGCGCAACTTTGACCTCGCCGGTGTTCGGATCGGTTTCGACGCTTGGACAGAACAGCTTGTCGAAAACAAATTCTGGAACAAGTTCGTAAGGGCCGCAGGCAATAAAGCCGTAGAGGAAGTTACCTCTGTAGTTTGTCATGAGACTGCGGTCAGCAGTTAAAACAATTCGTTTGCCGCCTGATTCTAGCATGCTATGTGTATCATTTATTCGATGTCGTATGGCTATAAATCTATTACCCTGGAACGAAAATGATTCTTAGTAGAGGCCCTTCCTGTGGCCCTTTGTGAGTATGAGCTTCAGCTTGGCATGGTCAAGCATGTTGAGGGCGTCGCCAAGTGTCACCCAGCGAAAATCGGCGTGCTCTTCAGAGATCTTGATCTCCCTTGTAGCCGTCGTCGCAAAAAAGAATGTGACTTCCTTCTCCGATTTCATCCCGTCGCCCCTGAAATAGGAATAATTAATCTTACCAATGTAGGAATGGATGTCTAGGGCCTTGATGCCGGTCTCTTCCCGCACTTCTCTGATAAGCGTCTGAATCTCGCTCTCGCCTTTTTCCTTATGGCCCTGAGGAAAGCCCCAAAAGCCTCGCCTATTTCTCAAAAGCAGAAACTCAGAATACGCGCTGTCTTCGAACGAATTCTGGTACTTGATCACCGCGCCTACAGATTGTTCAAGAGCCACGCTATACCGACATCAAGAAGCCAACAGCAATTATAATATTGTTTTTCTCCTTAAAGGTATTAATATCGTTTACAAAACTGAATTGTGAGGGCCGGTCGTCTAGTCCGGTAGGATACGGCATTGGCATTGCTGAGGTCGTGGGTTCAAATCCCACCCGGTCCACTCCCTTCTAAACCTACCAGCTCTTCCATGATCTCAAAAGCAACTTTTTTCTTGCAAATGATTTGGTATTCCCTGAAAACCGACCTGCTTGCCGGGTCGTAGCCAACTTCGACTATCTTCCTGAATGTCTCAAGACCGGAACTCGCAATTATCGA
This sequence comes from uncultured Nitrososphaera sp., assembly GCA_967728685.1. Classification (GTDB taxonomy): domain Archaea; phylum Thermoproteota; class Nitrososphaeria; order Nitrososphaerales; family Nitrososphaeraceae; genus Nitrososphaera. Next base: position 91 of record CBQWHN010000068.1, on the reverse strand, counting down.
ACCAATGCCTGTTTCCTTACGCTTTACCTGGCTCACCACCTTTGCCGGTAGATTGCGTTTGAAAACCTTACTGTACGCTTTAATGAGCACT
>CBQWHN010000067.1:0-6085 GCA_967728685.1 uncultured Nitrososphaera sp. | reverse complement strand
AATATTATGTCCCTGTTGGATGTCATCCTTTAAACCACCCGGCCTTACCTCCATTTCGTTGTACGAGATGATGTTCTGCAATATGCGATGAAGGGACTATATTGCCTATGATGGGTATCTAAAAAATTATTAAGTGATCTCACGTCCACAGGTTCAGCCATTGCCACTAGTCATCTTTATGCGCCACGGCCAAGCAGAGAACAACGTTAGCAGGACTCTTGTCGGCAGGCACATCGAGTCGCACCTGACGTCTCAAGGCAAGGATCAGGCGGCCGATGTCGCAAAACAGCTAAAGAGTATTCCCATAGACAAGGTCTACGTTTCGCCTGTGATAAGGGCAATCGAGACGGCGCAGATAGTATGTGAAACACTCGGGATGGATTACGAAATAGATGAGCGGCTTTATGAAATCGAGCTGGGCAAGCTTGTAGGCATGAACTACGAAGAGGTAACCACGAAATATGGCGACTTGTTCCTCAGGTTCTACGCCGAACACGACCCGGTGCTCGCCAGCTTCGGCGTGGAGCCATTTGCCGCCGTCAAGCAGCGCGTAAAAAGCCTTCTTGACGACGCCCTGAAAAAGCATGAAGACAGCAATGTGCTCATGGTCACGCATCTGGACCCGATTAAAGCAGCTCTGGCTACGTTACTAGACCTAAAGCCCGAAGCGCTTTACCGATGGCATATTCGCAACGCGTCGCTCACAGTATTAAAGCATGAAAGCAGGATTTACTCTCTTTCTGGAGTAAACGTGATGGCTATGCACCGCTATCCGAATGATTGAAGTGATTTGCAAAACCTTAAATAACATCGGGAAACGAGTGATGACAGAATAGGGACGCAAAAGAATGCTTTCACATTCAGCGATAATTTTATTCCTGATTCCCGTTGTTGCAGTATTCCTTCTTGGCATTGACTCCGCCTTTGCGCAAGAATCAACCCAGAACTACATCATTCACAGAATAGAGATCTGGGCCCTGTTCTATAGGCTCATGGTCGTTGCATTCGTTATCGGTGCGGTGGTTATGGGCTCTATTGCTTACGTTGTGTGGCGCTTCCGCGAATCACATCCAAAGAACAGGGACGACATCACTCCCGCTAGGGCCGGAGGTGCGCAGCACTAATGGGCCACGCCACTATTGAATGGGTCTATATCGGAGTAGTAATCGCAATCCTTGTATACGTTGGTGCTGACGCGTGGAACATCGAGCGGTTGCTGGACGTCAGCAATGCTCCAGCAGAGGCCGAAGTCGTCAAGGTTACGGGTCAGCAGTGGTTATGGACCTTTGAACACGAAGACGGCAAGAAGGAGGTAGGCGAGCTTCACCTGGTCAAGGGCAAGCCCTACAGGTTCGAGGTGACATCTCTTGATGTAATACACGCGTTCAACATGCCCGACTTTGCCACACTTATAGACGCGGTGCCTGGCAGGATCAACACCGTTTGGCTTGTGCCCGACCAGTCTGGTGAATATTTGATTCAATGCAGGGAATACTGCGGGTTTTCCCACTACCAGATGAGAGCCAAGCTAATAGTCGAAGAGCCTAGCTGAAGACGATATAATGTCAACAGCGCCGCGGCCCGAATTACCATCGAAGGGCGCTACAACAGTCGCAACCTAAAAACGAGTTTCGGCAAAATTTACTTTTAGTGACCTTCAACCATTCATAACTAATTTAACAGCAAGAACTAGAAACAAAATGCTTTTATTGATATAGCATTCCATGTACGGACAATAAGAGGGATGGATGCGAGTTGGTTCTCGAGGTTAAACAACCCCGCCCGATATGGGAAATCCTTTTTTCAACCCATCACACTGATATCGGCCTGCTGTATGTTTACCTGTCAGTAACAGCCTTGATCATAGGCGGCGCCCTAGCTATGGCAATCCGTGCCGAGCTGTTCCTTCCCGGCCCCGGAAATCTGATTCCTGATTCTAACACATTTCATAGGATATTCACAGTGCACGGCACCAACATGCTGTTTCTTTGGCTTATCCCATTTGCATCTGGCATTGGGAACTACCTGATTCCAATCATGGTCCGGTACAAAGATATGGCATGGCCAAAGCTGAACGCAGTTGCGTTTTGGATGATTCCAGTAGGCGCCGCACTTGTATGGCTTGGCTTTGCCGATACAACATGGAATGCATACCCACCATACTCTATAATCAGGGCACCAGGACCTGCAGCCGAAATGTGGATTTTTGGGCTAAAGATACTTGGCATTTCTTCCGTTCTCGGAGGTATCAACTTTATCGTCACCATACTCAAGATGAAGCATCCTGACTTGCCGCTGATGAAAACGTCGCTATTTGTATGGTCGACTCTTGTCACATCTATCATGATAGTTGTCGCAATACCTACCTTTGCAGCAGCGCTTATCATGCTATACACCGACAGGCTCGGCGTCTCGGGCTTTTTCAATCCTGCAATGGGGGGGGATCCTATAGCGTACCAGCATTTGTTCTGGTTCACATTCCATCCTGAAGTATACATATTCCTGATACCGGCAGTGGGCATGCTGTACGAGCTTATACCCAAATTCTCGAGAAAGCCCATTTTCAGTTACCAGTCAGGGGTTGCGGCGTTCGTGCTCTTGGCATTAGTTGGCTTTGCGTCTTGGGCCCACCACATGTACTCAACAGGGATGAGCTTCACTGAAAAGACTGTCTTCATGGTCGGAACTCTGGCGGCTGTGCCGGCATCGGCCATGCACGTTTTTAACTGGATAGCAACAATGTGGGGCGGAAGGATCAAGTTCGCGGCCCCCATGAGCTGGGGAGTTGGTGGAATAGTGCTGTTCTTCTACGCGGGAGCTGGAGGCATCGTCAACACCGCCATGCCGCTGGATTTCCTCACCCACGACAGCTACTGGGTCGTGGGACACTTCCACCTGTTCGTTGCGGGGATGGTCACGATGGCTTTCATCGGCTTTACTCACTACATGTTCCCGTTCATCACTGGTAGAATGTACAATGAAAGAGTCGCCATGGTTTCATTCTGGCTCTTCTTCGCGGGGCTTTCGATCGTATTCCTGACGCAGCACGTACTTGGATTATACGGACAGCCAAGGCGGGTGTACGACTATATCCCCGTGGAGCCGCTCATAATAATGAACCAGATAGCCAGCATCGGAGGATGGATGGCCGGTGTCGGAGCGGCAATATTCATTTACAACATGATAACAAGCGCGTTCAAGGGCAAGCCTGCCAAGATGAACGACCCATTTGCAATAGGAGAGCAGTACTACGACTATGCAAGGCGTGAGCCGCACCACTAAAGGAGAAAATGAGAAATGTCGCATGATGACCTTGGACATGAGAAAGAACCGATAATTCTGACTTCTGGAAAGCGTTTGGGCAAGGGACTTGCGATCATTGTCATTACTCTGGCAGTAGGCGCGGCAATTGTAGTGCCGTTCTTCCACGACTTTTACAAGAATCCACCTCCTGTGACGCAGATACGCAAGCCAACACCGGCTCCTTCCGAGCAGCCGCCGGCAGAGGCAGGAACCACAACAATTTCGATATTGCAGGGCGCCTCAACTCAGGGAAGCCCGGACTTTAGCTCTGACGAAAAGCCGAATGTGCCTCTTGGCAGCAAGATAGTGTGGCAAAATCAGGACACCATCCCGCACACCGCTACTTCAGGAACCGGCGCAAGTGATCCCGACAAGGGCAAGCTGTTTGATACTGGCATAATCAGCGGCGGCGAAAAGTCAAAGCCTGTCGAGCTGAAAGATGCAAAGGAGGGAGACACGATCAATTACTTCTGCACTGTTCATCCATACATGACAAGCAAGATCACTATTACCGGAAAGGAGCAGGGAGGCGCCGCGGGTGGAACTAGCGGAGGAAGTGCAGCAGCTGGAGCAACGCTCACCATCCTCGAAGGAGCGTCGGTGCAGGGCAGCCCGGACTTTGATCCCGATCCCCTCAAAGCAAAGGTAGGCGACACAATCCACGTGATGAACAAAGACAAGATTCCTCACACTGTGACTTCAGGTACCAATGGCAAGCCTGATGGCAATTTCGACACGAGTATAATCATTGGAGGAGAATCGGCAGACATAAAGCTGGACAAAGTCAAGGCCGGCGAAGTCGACTATTTCTGCACTGTTCATCCATACATGACTGGCAAGATTACAGTAGAGTAGCAAATGCTGCTTAGAAACCTCTCTTTTTCCACCCTTGCCGTCCTATTTTCCCTGATAACTATTGGAGGGTACGTAAGCGCTTCCGGGGTCGGCCTCACGTGCCCCGAATGGCCGCTCTGCCCGCACGGCTTTATTCCGCATGCAGATTTTATCATTGAATACTTCCACAGGTCGGTGGCTGCTACAACCGGTGTGCTCGTGATTGCAACGATGGTTTTTACATTAAAGTCAAAAGCTGCGCCAGCGGGAATGAAGGTCGCCTCAATGATAGCCGGTGCCGCGGTAATCGGCCAGATCACTCTGGGCGCAATAGTAATAGTGGAGCGGCTGCACGCCCTTTTAGTCACGGTCCACCTCGGGCTTGGTATCTTGCTCTTTTCGATGGTGCTTATGACTGTCCTCTACGCCCACAGGCTCGAAAAAGACGCTAAGACAATCCGGGCCAAGGCACAATAATATACGGGCAGGACAGAATCATGCCTGTGAAGGTCCCGGCCCTGCTGGCGATTTCACTTTTGCTAGTTGTCGCTTCTGCACCTGCGTACGCGCATTTTGAACACTTTACCCATTACAATAATGGGGGAGACTGGATAGGGCCGCATTACGCTTATGAGGCACTCGAGCCGGAGTATGCTGGTCCGGGCGAGCCTGTTGCTATCATGTTCAGCGTTCAGGATCATGATGGGCGTGACACGTACAATATCGACGCTATGGTAGAAGTCTACTCCGCTGAAAGTGGCGAGCGGCTAAAAGCTTTTCCATGGACAAGGGAAGACATTGGTGACTTCAAGGTCTTTTACAACTTTCCCAAAGTTGGAAACTACCAGATAGTGCTGAGCGTAGCAAAGGATGCTGCTAACCTTAACAGCATAGACCCGCCAAGGACCACGCTGTCAGGCGCTACTGGTTGCAACTGCTACAGGGCAATCTTTAATGTGTCAGTTGCAAATGGCTTTGGCGCCATCTGGACAACGACGATGTTGGCTGCTGTGGTCGGTCCACTTGCCGTGTTCGGGGGCGTTCTTGCATGGAACTATTCAAGCAGGCGAAAAAATGGCAGGCTTGGAGACAGGGCGGAGACCGCGAGGTACGTGATTATGCTTGCAGCAATAGCAGGCGGGCTTGTTCACCTTGCAATATACTCTGAACATGCATCGCTTCGCATCGAATACAGTATATTCTTGATAACAGCTGGAGGAATGCAAATAGTATACGGTGTTGTATACACGCTTTTGGTGTTGACTGGAGAAGTCAAGGGCAGGGAATTCTCTGTACAAGTTGCAAGGAAATACTACCAAGACAGCGTTCGAGTAAACATGTTTGGCCTGATCGGTACAGGAATTCTGCTTGGTCTGTACGCCTACGCTGTCATATTTCCGCCGCCGCTTTCGCCTAACAACCAGCCAGAAGATGTCAATCTCGCAGGGATAATTGCCAAATCAATTGAACTATTCACTGTGATAGGGATATTCTATCTTATGAAGCTTGAAAAGCGTCGGCTGCAGTCTTTCCTGAGAGAACACGCATAGACTTATAGAAAATTCCACCTTGATCCAGTAAAACATAAAACACCAAGGAGACGATTTCATATACGCATGGCTTGGAAAGTAATGATGCCGAAAAAGATCATGTTCGGCGAAAATGCTGCAAAGGAATTCCCATATCCGAAAAATTCTCTTGTTATTACCACTACCACACCTGACATTTACGACAAGTGGCTGAACTACATGGGGATCAAGAACTATGAAGTGTATGACAAAGTCACCCCTGATCCTGCGATAGAGACGGTTGAAGCTATACAGAAGCAAATCGAAGGCAAGAATATTGAAGCGTACATCGGCCTTGGCGGTGGAAGCTCTATGGATGTCTGCAAATATCTTAGTAAGCTCACAGGCGTACCCAAGATCCTGATCCCAACCACGTTTGG